>NZ_UAPU01000005.1:1035000-1127500 GCF_900445255.1 Anaerobiospirillum thomasii | reverse complement strand
GGGCGGGACACGTGGTATCCTGTCTGAATATGGGGGGACCATCCTCCAAGGCTAAATACTACCTGACGACCGATAGTGAACCAGTACCGTGAGGGAAAGGCGAAAAGAACCCTGGTGAAGGGAGTGAAAGAGAGCCTGAAACCGTGTGCGTACAAGCAGTGGGAGCATGTACGTTAAGTATGTGTGACTGCGTACCTTTTGTATAATGGGTCAGCGAGTTGTCTGTATTAGCGAGGTTAACTTTAATGAGGGAGCCGTAGGGAAACCGAGTCTTAATAGGGCGAAGAGTTGATACAGGCAGACCCGAAACTGGGTGATCTAGTCCTGGACAGGCTGAAAGCAGGGTAACACCTGCCGGAGGGCCGAACCCACTAACGTTGCAAAGTTAGGGGATGATCTGGGACTAGGGGTGAAAGGCCAATCAAACCCAGTGATAGCTGGTTCTCCCCGAAAGCTATTTAGGTAGCGTCCTGTGAGGACGGACGGGGGTAGAGCACTGTTACGGCAAGGGGCCCATCCCGGGTTGCCAAACCGTTGCAAACTACGAATACCGTCCAGTTGGAAGCAGGGGACACACGGTGGGTGCTAACGTTCATCGTGAAGAGGGAAACAACCCGGACCGCCAGCTAAGGTCCCAAAGTTCTGATTAAGTGGGAAACGATGTGGGAAGGCTAAGACAGCCAGGATGTTGGCTTAGAAGCAGCCATCATTTAAAGAAAGCGTAATAGCTCACTGGTCGAGTCGGCCTGCGCGGAAGATGTAACGGGGCTCAAATCAGACACCGAAGCTGCGGATTTGCAGAATACTGCAAGTGGTAGGGGAGCGTTCTGTAAACTGACGAAGATGAGTCGAGAGGCGAGTTGGAGGTAACAGAAGTGCGAATGCTGACGCAAGTAACGATAAAACGGGTGAAAAACCCGTTCGCCGGAAGACCAAGGGTTCCTGTCCAACGTTAATCGGGGCAGGGTGAGTCGGTGCCTAAGGCGAGGCTGAGAAGCGTAGTCGAAGGGAAACAGGTTAATATTCCTGTACCGCATATAGCTGCGATGGGGTGACGGAGAAGGTTAGGTTGGCAGAAGAACGGTAGTTTCTGTGAAAGGCTGTAGGGAGCATATGGGTTAAAAGACATATGTGAAAAACTGAGAGCTGAGACGAAGTATCTACGGATATGAAGCAACTGATACCAGGCTTCCAGGAAAAGCCTCTAAGCTTCAGGTTATATGTGGCCGTACCCCAAACCGACACAGGTGGTCGGGTAGAGGATACCAAGGCGCTTGGGAGAACCCGGGTGAAGGAACTAGGCAAAAATGTACCGTAACTTCGGGAGAAGGTACGCTGTGAGCGGTGCAATCTGCACAGATGAAGCTGCACACAGCCGCAGATAAATGGTGGCTGGGACTGTTTAACAAAAACACAGCACTCTGCGAACCTGAAAGGGGAAGTATAGGGTGTGACACCTGCCCGGTGCCGGAAGGTTAAATGATGGGGTCAGACGCAAGTTGAAGCCCTTGAGTGAAGCCCCGGTAAACGGCGGCCGTAACTATAACGGTCCTAAGGTAGCGAAATTCCTTGTCGGGCAAGTTCCGACCTGCACGAATGGTGTAACCATGGCCACGCTGTCTCCACCCGGGACCCAGTGAAACCGAAATCGCTGTGAAGATGCAGTGTACCCGCGGCTAGACGGAAAGACCCCGTGAACCTTTACTGCAGCTTGACACTGAACCTTGAACCTGTTTGTGCAGGATAGGCGGGAGACATTGAAGTAGAAGCGCCAGCTTTTATGGAGTCAACCTTGAAATACCGCCCTGACATGTTTGAGGTTCTAACTAAGTACAACACATACGAGGACAGTGTCTGGTAGGCAGTTTGACTGGGGCGGTCTCCTCCCAAAGGGTAACGGAGGAGCACGAAGGTCAGCTGATCACGGTCGGACATCGTGAGGTCAGTGCAATGGCATAAGCTGGCTTGACTGCGAGAGGCACATCTCGAGCAGGTGCGAAAGCAGGTCATAGTGATCCGGTGGTTCCACATGGACGGGCCATCGCTCAACGGATAAAAGGTACTCTGGGGATAACAGGCTGATACCGCCCAAGAGTTCATATCGACGGCGGTGTTTGGCACCTCGATGTCGGCTCATCACATCCTGGGGCTGAAGTTGGTCCCAAGGGTATGGCTGTTCGCCATTTAAAGTGGTACGCGAGCTGGGTTCAAAACGTCGTGAGACAGTTTGGTCCCTATCTACCGCGGGCGTTGGATGATTGAGGGGGATTGCTCCTAGTACGAGAGGACCGGAGTGAACGCGCCTCTGGTTTACGGGTTGTCATGCCAATGGCACGGCCCGGCAGCCAAGCGCGGAACTGATAACCGCTGAAAGCATCTAAGCGGGAAGCAGGCCCCAAGATGAGTCATCCCTGAGCTTTAAGCTCCTAAAGGTTCGTTGCAGACTACGACGTTGATAGGCTGGATGTGGAAGCGCAGTGATGTGTGAAGCTTGCCAGTACTAATTAACCGTGAGGCTTGGCCATACAACCCCGGAGGGCATGGACATTTAAAGACCTCTTAATACTCAAGAGTTAAAAATCAGTTTGTTATAAGTTTTTTACAGAATTTGTCTGGCGACCATAGTGCTGTAGAACCACCTGTTCCCTTTCCGAACACAGAAGTGAAATGCAGTTACGCCGATGGTAGTGCAACGTACGATTGTGCGAGAGTAGGTCATCGCCAGGCTCACCTTTTTAAAAGAAGCCATCTCATCTGAGGTGGCTTTTTTGCATTCTAGACCACAAAAAAAAGAGGTGTCATATGGCACGAGATCAGTACCTACAGAAACTATCCTTAAAAAATCCCTGGCAGTGTCTGGCCTTAGGCTTTGGCTCTGGTCTGTCACCTAAAGCTCCTGGTACAGTAGGATCACTGTGCGCCATACCTTTTTGCTATGAGCTAATGCAGCTGCCATTTAACATGCAGCTTGTTATTGTTGTATTAAGTCTTTTAACCGGTATCAGAGCATGCTCCAAGGCAGAAGAGGCAATGGGAATACATGATCACGGCGCTATTGTCTTTGATGAATTTGTGGGCATGTTTATAGCTGTTATTGCTCTGCCTGCTACTATATACTCTCTTGTGCTTGCCTTTGTGCTTTTTAGATTCTTTGATATTTTAAAACCATTTCCAATTGGTTATATAGATAAAAAGGTCAAAGGCGGACTTGGCATCATGCTTGATGATGTAATTGCAGGTCTTATGGCTTTGGCTCTAGCGCACGGCCTGCTGTATCTAGCAGCTCCTTATTTTGCGTTATAATCTTGCTGCACATACCATGATACAGACTAAAGGTAGAGTCAATCATATGCTTTTGAGCTCTGGCTCCTGCAGCTCTGCAGGTAATTGTAGATAGTACTCTGCCCTTTAGTGAAAAATATTCATTTATTTTAAAATAGGCCTCTGGCAGATATTCATCTGCCTGCTTGGTCAGATAACTGTCTATAAGCACACTGCGCGAAATCTTATCCTCAAAGCTCTGTACTATCTTATATTCACCATAGAGCCTCTTATCTTTATCACTATAAGGGATGAGGGCTGTATTAATAAAATTATCCCCCTGCATTAATGAATTGGCATTGGCCTTGGATAATACAGAGAACTTGAATATGACGCTATAGGCAGTATCTTTGGAGCTGTAGGTTATAAAGACATTTTCAGGTGATGTCACAAAGCTCTCAGTCAATTCTGCAGGTACATGCAGACTTATTTTGGTATCATTCAAAGCAAAGTCCTTGAGCACAGTATCAGTCATGACGGCATGTGCCTGCATGATGCAGGCACCAAGGATTAAAGCTAGTATTTTTTTCATATTAAGATCTCTTGTTATCCATTAACTATCTATTTTACATCTGCCAATACAGCTTGCAATATAAAGGCTCTGACAATGACTTTAAAAAGATACTGATAAGCTCTGTAAGGTCTATACTACCCACAGGTTATGTTACAGATTAGTTCTTAGCTGCCACGTAGCCTAGATAAGATCAGCACTATAAGATTATCATGACTTTATGCTGACAAATAAAAAGGGTCAGAATAAATCTGACCCTTTGAACTAATTTATTAGTTTACGGCATAATTCTATGCATCAGCAGGAGCTCCTGCAACCTCGCTCTTACCTTTGACGAGGAAGATGCCAAGGATGATGAAGGCACCGACAGCACCGATAATATTAGAGATGCCAATGTCCATGCCAAAGCCCATGTTTGGCTCATACAGGATGTATGAGATACAGGCAGCGGTAATAAAGGTACCTGGGATAGAGCAGATCCAGTGGAACTTGCCGCGTTTGTACAGATAAGCTGCAGCGGCCCAGAGCATGATACCTGCCAGAGTCTGATTGGACCAGCCAAAGTATCTCCAGATGATGTTAAAGTCAATCTGTGACAGAGCAATACCTAGGGCAAAGACAGGGATTGCAATGTACAGACGGTTGGCAGGACGCTTCTGATCAATCTTGATAACCTCGGCAATGGTTAAACGGGCAGCACGGAAGGCTGTGTCACCTGAGGTGATTGGCAGAACGATAACACCTAAAATAGCCATGATACCGCCAACAGAGCCCATAAGAGCAATAGAGCTATCATATACTACAGCAGAGGCAGTACCTGAATTGATTACACCCTGCAGAGCAGCTGCATCTGGATAGAAGGTCATACCTACAGTGGCCCATACTAAACCGATGAAGCCTTCTGCAATCATTGCACCGTAGAATACGAAACGGCCTTCTTTTTCATTGTGTAGGCAGCGTGCCATAAGTGGTGACTGAGTGGCATGGAAGCCAGATAAAGCACCACAGGCAATGGTGATAAACATAAGAGGCCACAGTGGGAGCTCTGATGGGTGATTGTTCTTTGACCAGTCAGCCCAGTTGTAGAACTCAGCTGGCATATTGACGAACATAGCTACAGTAATACCTACAGCCATGATGATTAAAAGAGCACCAAAGAGTGGGTAAATACGACCAATGAGCTTGTCAATTGGAACTAAGGTGGCTACAAAGTAGTAGAAGAAAATAACACCAAGCCATACAGCAAAGTTAAGGTAGTCTGGTGTCAGTTTGGCCAGCAGGTTGGCTGGAGCTGTAGCAAAAACCACACCTACAAGCAGTAACAGTAAAATAGCAAAGGCACGCATGAACTGCTGAGCCAGCTTGCCAAGGTTGAAGCCTACGATCTGTGGAACGTTGGCACCTTTATATCTTACTGAGAGCATGCCTGAGAAATAGTCATGCACGGCACCTGCAAAGATGGAGCCTAATACAATCCATAACAGAGCGGTTGGACCGTACAGAGCACCCATGATAGGGCCGAATACAGGGCCTACGCCTGCAATGTTAAGAAGCTGAATGAGCCAGAGTTTCCATTTTGGCATGGTAACAAAGTCAACACCGTCAGCCTGGGTAATGGCTGGAGTCTTGCGTTCTGGATTTGGTTCAAATACCTTCTCAACAAACTTTCCGTAGGTATAGTAGCCAACAATCAGCGCGACTGTGGCTATAATAAACCATAGATAATTTGGCATATAAAATCCTCTATATAATTAGCAAATACAAGGCAGATTATAATGATTTAAAAGAATGTTTTTGTTGAGGCTGTCATATAAAATAAAAAAAATGCAAAGTTTTTATCCATTTTTGCACCTTGTCACACTGTAGTTGCGCATATTGTTCAACTAGCATTGTATATCTTTAGATACATGGACCTTAGTGACACTTAATTTAATCTGTACAATAAAAAAATGGACAGGATTGTGGTCCTGTCCATAAAAAAGATTACATCTTACGTATTAGACACCAGCAAAGATGTCAAATTAATTGTAACAGATTGACCTTCCACAACCTGGAAGATCCAAAAATTAGTTTAAAATATTTTTAAAAGGTGTAATGGCCATAACTACAGGCTCTTTATGCTCAAGCACCTGTCTTAAAAAGGCATCCTGTCTGTACTGCACATATAGTGAGGCCAGAGGGGCTGGCAGACCCATGGCATAAGCCTTTGAGACTATGGCATTAAGATCTGAGAATGGATCAGATGGCTCTGGCAGCATATGCATAATCTCAACACTGTTGATATCGGTGTCACTTAGGGTGCAGGCAAGAGCAGTGGCATCTTCAAGCGTTCCTATCTTGTCAACAAGTCCTAAAGCTAAGGCACGACGGGCTGAAAAGACACGGCCTTCTGCAAAATTTAAATAATCACCAGGCATAAGACCGCGGGATTTGCACACTAAATCAATAAAATAGGCATAGGAGCTTTGTGTGCTCTTTTGCAGCAGGGACAGCACGGCAGGATCGGCAGGTCTTGCTACATTAAGTGTGCCAAGAGGTGAGTTCTGCACACCGTCCTGATAGACACCATAGCGGTTTAAAAGATTGTGGGCACCAAAGCTTAGGGCAAAGACACCAATTGATCCTGTAATGGTATCCTTGGTGGCTACAATGGCATCTGACTGAGTGGCTATAAAATAGCCGCCTGAGGCTGCCTGGGCATTCATGGAGATAACAACCTTTTTCTTATTGCGCAGGCTGACAAGAGCACGTCTTATCTGCTCTGAGGCAAAGAGTGAGCCGCCAGGGCTGTCTATATAAAAGACTACACTTTTTATATTGTCATCATCACGGGCCTTTTCAATTAAAGGAATAATGGTCTCAGGGGCAAAGTCAGTTGACAGCTCCGCTCTGTCGACAATAGGACCTATACCATAGATTACAGCCACTTTGCTCTCAGAGAGCTCAGCTGGCAGTTTTTGTATATAATCGCTGTAGGTTATATGATGCGGCATCTTGTCATTTAGAGGATCAGCGCCGAATTTTTCTATAAGCTCCTGCTTGTAGAAATAAAAAGGCTCAAGCTCATCGACAAGACCCTGCTCTTTTTGCAGCGAGGCCATGGATCCATTGTGAAAATCCAGACGTGAGAGAGTAGAGTAGATATTCTCTAAAAGCCTATCTGAGGTTCTTGATTTTCTAATCTGTACCTCACTTTCATACTCAGTCCACAGCTCATCTATCAAAGTCATATACTCAGAGCGCACATGCTCTGACATGCTGGCACGTAAAAAAGGCTCCACAGCTGATTTAAACTCACCTGCACGCAGCACATAAGGGGTGATACCGGCCTTTTCCAAAAGCGGGGCAAAATAGATATTCTGCAAAGACATACCCTGAATATTAATCTGGCCTAATGGATCCATTAAAATTCTGTCGGCACGGCCTGCAATAACATAGGCTGACTGAGAATAAGATGTGGCACAGGCTACTATCTTTTTACCACTTTGCTTTAAAGCCTCAAGCTTTGCAGCAATACGTGAAGCAATGGCTAGAGGCACAGGCTGCATATCAGAGAGATTTAACAGCACCATCTTGATATTCTCATCATAGCAGGCAGCATTTAGGGCCTTTTCAATATCAAGCACACTGTGCGTTATATTATTGCTTACAATCTCATCTATACGGCGCTGCAGTCCTTCAATGCCGCTGTCATACAAAGGAGGGGCTACTATATTGCCCTGCAGACTCAGATATAAAATAGGGGCAGGCTGCGCATTTTGCATCTGTGCAGTATTTTTACCCATAAGGGCCGATGGATCATCTTTAAACTGCTCAAAGAGACTTACAGCTGCAAAGATAAAGAAAAAGAGCAGCAGCATGACAAGATTGGCAAGAGTGTTGCGTATAAAGGTCAAGGCTGAGCCTATGAACATAAAACCCTTGCACAGGCATTTTAGTGGGGTATGTTCTTCAAATTCGTCCTGACTTTGCGCTCTGTTAAACTGATTGTTATTGTGCATATTATGATTGTACATAGTGTGTCAATAATGTTGGCTTGTGGGTGTAAAGAGAGATTAATGGGCCAGAGGCCCATTAATGTGATTAACTTTTTGGAGTCTGGGATTTTACTATCTGCATGGCAGATGAGATAAGTGATGACATATCGCCAAGATTGGATGGAATAATAAGAGTATTATTGGTCTTGGCTAAAGACTCAAAGGCCTCGACATATTTCTGGGCAATCTGCATATTGATGGCAGTCATACCGCCTGACTCATTGGCAGCACGGGCAATATTGGATATGGCTGTAGCTGTGGCATTGGCAAGAGTAATGGTGGCTGTGGCCTGACCTTCAGCCTTGTTGATCTCTGCCTGCTTTTCACCCTCAGACTGGGCAATGGCGGCGGCCTTGGCACCTGTGGCAAGATTTATCTGCTCCTGCTTGCGGCCTTCAGATTCGGCAATTAAAGCACGCTTTTCACGCTCTGCTGTAATCTGCTGCTGCATGGCCTGTAAAATTACCTGAGGCGGTGTCAGATCCTTTATTTCATAGCGCAGTACCTTGACACCCCAGTTAAGGGCGGCCTCGTCAATGGCTGATACTACGTTGTTATTGATGCTATCGCGCTCCTCAAAGGTCTTGTCAAGCTCCATACGGCCTATAACTGAACGCAGTGTGGTCTGAGCCAGCTGTGTAATGGCAAGTACATAGTTTGAGGTGCCATAGCTTGCTCTTTGCGGATCTGTTACCTGAAAATACAGCACACCGTCAACGGAGAGCTGTGTATTGTCCTTGGTGATACAGACCTGTGATGGTGTATCAAGAGGAATTTCTTTGAGTGAGTGCTTATAGGCAATTTTGTCGATAAAAGGAATAATAAAGTTAAGACCTGGATTGAGTACAGCTTTGAATTTGCCAAAACGCTCTACTACCCAGGCATTTTGCTGCGGTACAACTTTGACAGCCTGTATGGCATAGATAACAGCAAGAAAAATAAAGAATAAAGTTACAATAATAGTAGGATTAATACTGATAAAGGAGATGTCCATAAAAGTATCCTGTTTATTTATATGATGAAACGAGTTTATTTATCTGATGGTACGATTTATTTATCTGATGATACGATAAGCACAGAGCCTTTGATATCAAGGATAGTATAATTCAAATCCTTGACAAGATCACCATTTGCACACAGTACCTGCCAGCTAGCTCCGCGATAGGTGGTGCTGCCGCTGCCATCGGCATTTACTTTATTTACAGTAATAACAGCTCCTGCATCAAGACAGTTGGGATTGAGCTTTAATTTTGCCTCTTTGCCTCTTTTTGCCCTTTTATAGTAGTAGGTACCTATAATTGAGACAAAGGTGGCAATACCTGCTGCTGTAAACTGATGATCAAGAGTGTGTGAGAAATAGGCGGTAAGACCGCCGACAAGAGCCCCGCAGGCTAGGGCGAGCAGATAGTAGGTGCCAATTAGCATCTCGGCACCTAAAATGGCTATGGTTGCAATAAACCACAGCATCATAGGACTTAGTATTTCACTTAGCATTTTTAATTCCGTCTTTTATGCCATCAAGCATTTTTTTGTGTTGAATCTTTAAAAAGATTTTATATGCAAGCAGCATCACAAGCAATAATAAAAGGTAGGGAATTTCAGTGGCAAATGTCAGTGCCACAATCAGCAGTGATATAACAGTAAAGAGTATATTGTGCGGATTGTGCTCATGTATGGCATCAAAGCGCTCATCTACTGTGGATTTGGCGCTCTTGCGGGTTAAAGCATAGGGATTTGATTCAATATGGGCATGCTTTCTGTCTTTATCAGAAAGCTTTTTTATATCCTGAGCTGAAAGCCTTTTATTGGTGGTTTTTGAGGCAATTTCATTTAAAGTGCCTTCATCTAATGTGTGTATGGGATGTATGCTCTCAAGTATGCTCTGCTCTGTATTTTCATCAAAGGATGAAAACTGATTTAAGTGCTCAGACTCATGCAGATCCTCAAGTAAGGTCTCTTTTATAAAAGGATCATGAATATCATGAATAAGGGGAGTGACTTTATCATAGTCATGGTCATCTACATGATCTCTGTATGACTCAAAGGTAATTTCTCTCTCCATACTAACTCCTTACAATGGTCTGTTTTAACTTAAGAATAAAAACAGATTTTTTAAATTTCTAGGATATAAGATAATTTTTTTAAACAAGCAGATCTTTTTTATTAAAAAGGAGATAAATATCACTCACAGAGCTACAAGGACACATACAGAGCTTTATGGTATGGTGCAGTGCACAACAGTGGTGTAGGAGTATCTATGTGGTATGGATTTATGGCTCTGCTGTTAATAAAAAATCTGGAAAAAAGGTCGTTTTATAATGATTTTTTAAAAAATAAAACTTTTAAATTCAAAAGTTTATAGGCTTTTTACCCAGAATTTTACAAAAGTGTAACTGGTATACTAGTATCCTAGTGTTCTTGGGAATATAATAACAAAAAGTTACAGCTTTTATAGGAGTTTTCAAAATGATGCATATGAGCATGCGCTGGTTTGGTCCAAAGCAGGATAGTGTTACTTTAAAGCAGATCCGTCAGGTACCTGGCATGGAAGGTGTCATTACCGCTTTGCATGAGATTCCTGCCGGTGAGGTATGGCCAGAGGATCAGGTGGCCGAGCGCAAGGCCATGGTGGAGAAGGCCGGCCTTAAAGTTTTAGGTATTGAAAGTATCAATGTGCACGAGGACATCAAATATGGTGCTGCAAACCGTGACATGCTTATTGACAACTATATAAAGTCTCTTGAGGCTGTAGGCAAGAATGACATTCATCTGGTGTGCTACAACTTCATGCCTGTTTTTGACTGGACCCGTACCGATCTGGCTTTGCCTTTAGAGGATGGTTCAACTGCTCTTGCCTATGATGGCAGCATTATTGAAGGTTTAACTGCCGAGGAGATGTTTGAGCGCATTGCCAACAGCTCCAATGGTTTTGAGATGCCAGGTTGGGAGCTCTCACGCCGTGATGAGATTACAGCACAGATTAAAAAATTCCAGGGCATGAGTGATGATGAGCTGCGCGCCAACTTCAAATATTTCCTCGACGCCATTATGCCAACCTGTGAAAAGTACAATATCAAGATGGGTGTGCACCCAGATGATCCTTCATACGATCTCTTTGGCATTCCACGTATTACCAAGTGCGAGGAGGATCTGGTCAAGATTGCCCGCATGAACTCAAGTCCTTTAAACGGCTTTTCACTGTGCACAGGCTCACTTGGCTCAAATCCAGACAACTGCCTGCCTAAGATTATAAGAAACAAGGAAATTGCCTCACGCATTCACTTTGCCCACATCAGAAATGTGCTGCACACAGGAGATCATCAGTTCCATGAAAGCTCACATGTCTCACACACAGGCTCACTAGATCTGTACGAAATTGTCAAGGCATTAGTTGAGGTTGGCTTTAACGGTGTAGTAAGACCTGATCATGGCCGTGAGATCTGGGATGAGGTGGCCCGTCCTGGCTATGGCCTGTTTGACAGAGCCTTAGGTGCTACCTATTTAATCGGTCTTGAGGAGGCAATCCGCAAGAGCAAGGGTATGCCATATCCAGATAACTTAAACAGTATAACCGCCCCTTGGTGCTAGGAGTTGTACATGGCACAGGTATCTATTAAGGGCCTTGAGGATAAACAGGCCTTTTTAGAGGCAGGAGTAAAGTTGCCTGCCTATGATTTGACAGAGCTCAAAGAGCACAGCTCTGCCCATCCTGTCTGGCTGCACTTTGGAGCAGGAAATATCTTTCGAGGCTTTATTGCCTCACTGCAGCAGGATCTTTTAAACAAGGGTTTATCTAACTCTGGCATTCATACAGTCTCTTCTATGGACTGTGAGGTAATTGACAAGGTCTTTGTGCCTCATGACTGTCTTACCATGAATGTCACTTTGCTGCCTGACACCAAAGTTGAGCTTGAGGTTATTGGCTCTGTAGTCAAGGGCCTTAAGGTCAACGGCTCATGCGCTGAGGATGAAAAGGAGCTTGAGAGACTGGCAGCTGATAAGTCACTGCAGATGCTCTCTTATACCATTACAGAAAAGGGTTATGCTCTAAAGGATATAGATGGCAATTTTACAGCACTTGCTAAAAAGGATATAGACAATGGTCCTCAGTCGCAATGCATACATGCCATGGCACTTAGTGCCAGACTTTTATATATAAGATATAAAAACGGCGCCTATCCTCTGGCTCTTGTATCCATGGATAACTGCTCACACAATGGTGACAAGGTCAAAGAAGCTGTACTTACGGTGGCTAAGGCCTGGCTAGAGAAGGGTTTTGTTGATGAGGGCTTTATTGACTATATTCAAAGTGAGAAGATCTCATTTCCGTGGTCAATGATTGATAAGATTACCCCACGCCCAGATCCATCTATTGCCTCTTTGCTAAAAGAGCGTGGCATTGAGAACATGGAGCCTATAAAGACCTCATTTGGCTCATTTATTGCTCCTTTTGTCAATGCTGAAAAGCCTCAGTACCTTATTATCGAGGATAATTTCCCAAATGGCAGACCGCCGCTTGAGAAGGCAGGTGTGCTTTTTACCGATAAAAACGGTGTGGATCTGTGCGAGCGCATGAAGGTTACAACCTGTTTAAATCCTCTGCACACAGCACTTGCCGTCTATGGCTGTCTTTTAGGCTATAAGCTTATTAGCGCCGAGATGGAGGATAAGGAACTTGTAGCATTGGTTAAAAAGCTAGGTTATGACGAGGGGTTAAAAGTTGTTGACGATCCTGTCATTTTAAATCCACGTGACTTTTTAACCGAGGTGGTTGAGCAGAGACTTACCAATAAATGTCTGCCGGATACTCCACAGCGTATTGCCACAGACACCTCACAGAAGGTAACAATACGTTTTGGCGAGACACTTAAAAACTATAAGAAAAAAGGCTTGGATGCCACAACTCTTATAGCCCTGCCTTTATCTATTGCAGGCTGGCTGCGTTATCTTTTAGCCATTGATGATAAAGGTCAGAGTTTTGAGCTCTCTGATGATCCTCTAAAGGATGATCTTAAAGCCAAGATGGCCTCAATTGTTTTTGGCCAGCCAGAATCTGTCAAGGACAGTTTAAAACCTATACTGTCAAATGAGACTTTATTTGGCGTAGATCTCTACTCTATAGGTTTAGGTACTGTTATTGAAAAGATGTTCGGCATGATGCTTGAGGGGCCTGGCGCTGTGCGCGCAACTCTTGAGCATTATCTAAAATAAAATCCTTTTGCTAAACAAAGGTCAGGCTTTAAAACCTGACCTTATTTTATTACAGCTCTGCTCCTGCTATTAAATTATTGTAGCCAATAGCCCCTATAGCGCCTATGGTTCTTAGCGGATCAGGCGGCAGATAGGATGGGGTGTATTTGTTTAAAATATAATTTAACTCTTCACTTTTAACTCCGGTTACAAGATCTGCAAGATAATTGCCAAGAATGGCAGCTCTTGTTACTCCAGAGCCCTCGCCAGATACTCCTGCCACCACATTTTTTCCAACTTCACCAAAGAAAGGACAGGTATTTCCCGTAAAGGAGATTAAACCGCCATACACATATTCAAAAGGTACATGCGTTAATTTAGTAAAGCGCTTGTCATAGGCCTTTTTAATAACCTCAAGGGCTTTGTACATACGCGCAGGATTGATATTCAAATTTCTTGCATATGAAATGTCAGTTCTGACAAAGAGGCGATTGTCATGAGTAAAGCGCACTGTGGCAGAGGATGGATGGGTGCCGGTTATACCCCATGGCTTTACATCCTTAAACTGTTGCAGTTCATCATCATTTAAAGGGCGTGTCATGCCGGCGAAGCTGTGAATGGCTGTGATATTTTTACTGTGCTGTCTGTAAAAATGCTTAAGATAGGCACTTATGGTTAATATTATTTTACGGCATTTAATCTGTGTGCCATCATCTAGCACAATATAGGGTATTTCTCCTTCAGATACATGGCATACCGCCGTATTTTCAAGTACGGTGACATTCTCAGGCAGGGCTGTTGAGAGCGCTCTTATAGCCTCTGATGGATTGTTTAAATAAGTTTCCTGTAAAAACAGAGCCTTTTTATAAAAGTCGGTGCCAAGTCTTTGGCAAAGATCATCTGTATCAACCTGTTCATAACTTATGCCAAGAGCATCAAAGGTGCGGGCAAGATCATCTAACTTGTGCTGATTTCTAAGCTCGCGCACAGCCTTATACATACCATCCTGACGCCATATAAAATCAAGATTTTTTTCCTTTTTAATTTTAAGTATCCTGTCAACGGCAATACCATTTAATTTAATCAGCCATTTTTGATCTTCTGTGGTAAATCTCTGAGGGCCTACAATGGCACGGGCAATCTGTGCTACAGAGACAAAGCCTGCATTGCGCCCTGAGCTGCCGTTGCCTATGCTGTCGGCATCTAGCAGCAGTACTGAGCATGAGGGATGATTTTCAACCAGACGATAGGCGGCCGATACTCCTCCAAAGCCTGCTCCTACAACAATATAGTCATAATCTTTTTTTAGATCCTCTCGTGAGGCAAATTTGTAATCTTTATAACGGTTGAGCGCAAACCATGGACTTATGCCGCACTGCTGTGGAAGCTGAATAAAACTCATAATAATCTCCTTTAATGTGAAGTCTTTTTAATAAAGATATTGCCTATGCCCTGAATTACAGCCACCATGATAAGAATGACAACGACAGTTACATAGGTGATATCTGTCTGTCCGCGCTGATGTCCATAGCGTATAGCAAAGTCACCAAGACCACCGCCACCTATAGCTCCTGCCATGGCTGTAAGACCTATAAGGGATATGGCTGTAATCTGTCCTACGCGGATAAGATGCGGAATGCTTTCTTTTAAATACACTCTAAAGATAATGCCTGTATTGGATGAGCCCATGCTTTTGGCAGCTTCAATCAGGCCATGATCTACACTTGACAGGGCTGATTCAACCTGACGGGCAAAGAAAGGAACTGTGCCCACCACCAAAGGCACTATGGCGCCTATGGTGCCAATGGAGGTACCTACTATATAGCGTGACACAGGAATTAAAGCTGCAAGTAAAATTACAAATGGTATGGATCTGAAAATATTGATACTAATCTCAAGGCTCTGATGTAAAAGGCGGTTCTTTAAAATGCCGTTATCCTTGGTGACAACTAGAATAACGCCAAAAAACAGACCTAAAACCAAAGAAATGGAGCCTGAGACAAAGAGCATGTACAAAGTCTGATCAATACTTGTATACAGCTCATTAATCTTGTTTAAAATATTAGGGGCAATGCTCTTAATTAAGTTTTCCATCTTTTAAAATCTCCACTTTTACATTTTTTTGAGAAATAAACTCTACAGCAGCCTGCAGATCCTCGCGTCTACCCTTGAGCACACCTACAGTGCCGCCTATAGGTGCGCCGTGAATAAGCTCAATATCAGCATAAAGAATATTCATAATAAGATTGAATTTATGGCTTATAGTTGAGATAAGAGGCTCTGAGGTGCCGCGTCCTACATAGCTTAGTCTGACTACAATCTCATCCTCTGACAGATTAAAAAGGCTATTGTCCTTATCAATAAGCTCATCAATTTTTGACAGATTGGAGGCTGAGCGTACAAAATTTAAGGACACCGCACTCTTTGGGTTTGAAAAAACATCAAAGACCTCACCTGTCTCAACTAAACGTCCCTGCTCCATGATGGCCACACGGTTGCAGATATCTTTGACTACATCCATCTCATGGGTAATGATGACAATGGTCAGATTGAGTTTTACATTAAGATCGTATAAAAGCTTTAAAATCTCGGCTGTGGTTTTTGGATCTAAGGCTGATGTGGCTTCATCGCACAGTAAAACCTTGGGATCGCAGGCAAGTGCCCTGGCTATGGCCACTCTTTGTTTCTGACCGCCAGATAGTTCGCGCGGATAGCTTTTTTCAAAATCCTTAAGACCGACAAGATCAAGTAATTTGCGGGCCTTGGCATAGCGTTGCTCTTTTTCAATGCCCTTATAGGCCAAAGGATAGAGCACATTATCAAGCACAGTGCGCGATGGCATGAGATTAAAGTGCTGGAAAATCATGCCAATTTTTGAGCGGTAGGCGCGCAGCTGCTTATCTTTAAGCGCTGTCAGATCGGTGTTGTCAAATATAACCTGACCTCCCTCATCAGGAGTCTCAAGCAGATTCATACATCGAACCAGGGTGGATTTGCCCGCTCCTGAAAAGCCTATAATGCCAAAAATATCGCCTTGTTGTATCTCAAGACTGACATTATCTAAAGCTTTGATGCTCTGCCCCTTTTTTATAAATGTCTTGTTGATATTTTTAAGTTTAAGCATATTTTTCTCTCTTAACTGCAGGTTCTGACCATAAAAAAACGGAGCCTCTCATGTGGGGCTCCGTTTTAGAAAAATCCTTTAATTGTCTGATTTTTTGCATCAACAGCTCCCCGACACGTACATCATCATGCACATGCTCATCATTACAGACATAACTGCAAAGTTATAAACTTTTGATTTATTTAAACTTAATGGCAGTGTTTTGCTGTGTAACATAGAAAAATCTCCAAAATCCATGTTTTCATACTAAAACTAACTTTAAAAAAAATAAATAGCCTTCACTGAAAATGATCATAATGGGCAGAGGATAATAGTTTATGCACTAAAAGTAGGCGTAAACTGCACACAAATGAGCTGTGACATCTTGGGCAGAAACTTAAAAAACCTTTAAAAAGCAATGCATTGTAATAGTTATAATACTTTTTTTATTTTTTATTAAAATAGTGTCACATAAAAATAAAAAATCTTAAGGTAGAGTACAAATACAAGAAAAAGGAAATAATGCAATGTGTAGAAAAATTCTAGGTGTAATAGCAGCATGTGTCCTTATGCTGGGCCTTAATGGCTGCTCTGAACAGCAAAAGCAGGTGGTACGTATCTCTCATACACAGGTTGAATCGCATCCGGCCCACAGAGCGCTGCTGGCTTTTAAAAACCATATTGAAAAGAAGTCACAGGGCAGATACGACATTCAGATTTTTCCAAATTCAACCTTAGGCGCCGATGAAAAGGTGCTTGAACTTATAAAACAGGGATCAGTGCAGTTTCTGCTGGTATCATCGGCCAATATTGAATACTTTGACAGTCTGTACTCTATTTATTCTTTTCCATATCTTTTTACCTCACAGGAGGCATATGAAGAATATATTGTCAGTGAGGAGGTTTTAGATAGGCTCTCGGTTAATGCACAGCGTAACGGCTTTGTGCCTATTGTGGCTTTTAATGTAGGCACACGTAATTTCTATTCAAAAACCCCGATTTACTCTGTAACAGATTTGCAGGGTAAAAAGTTTCGTGTTCCTGCAGGATCAGTCAATATAGCCATGATGCAGGCTTTTGGCGCTACAGCTGTGCCTATGAGTTTTGGTGAGGTTTATTCGGCACTGCAGCAGGGAATTATTGATGGTGCTGCCAACAATGAGCTGGCACTAATTGATCAAAAGCATGGCGATATTGCCAAATTCTATACCTATGATATGCATCAGATGTGCCCTGACTATCTTATAGCCTCAAACAAGTTTTTAAAAAACATGTCAAAAGAAGACAAAAAAATGTTTAAAGAGGCGGCTGCTTTGGCTCAGAAGGTTGAATTTCACACCTGGAATGATGCAGTGGAGCTTGCTGTAGATAAAGCCAAGTCAAAACAGGTGAAATTTATTGAGGTTGATGTCGAGGAGTTTAGATCTCATGTTATCAATCTGCACGAGCAACTGATGGCTGCCAATCCTGAGCTAAGAGAGCTTTATGATATAGCAGAGCAGTGTAATAAAAATCACTGATAAGGTTTGCAAAACCAAAATTTTTAGCTGTTTAAAAAGCATATTATTATCAATGGTTTATTTACCATAATAAAAATATGGTAAAATAGCAATATATGCCTCTTGCTCCTGAAAAATCAGGTAATTAATGGTATGTTGATCCAGTTACCCGCCGCATAGGTGGCTTAGAAAGTTTTTCATTTGATATAACAAATAATTTTTTAGTTACCCGCCGCATAGGTGGCTTAGAAATTGAGTTATTGATGTTTCAGGTTCAAGAAGAAATCACCCGCAAAACAGGTGGCTTTCCATTTAAAACACAAAAGCGCTGAATATCTGCGCTTTTGTGTTTTAAGGCATGTGGTGTTTTACAGACACAGTGACTTTCTGTCAGAGAGAAAATCTATGGTGTTTAGTAAAAACACAGGGTCATAGGTTTTGATAATAAGCGATCTGCCATTTAAGGTATCTGTGGTGAAGATAAATCCATCCTTGTGGGCTATAGGCTTTTTAATAAAGGTATATGGCAGCTTGTCAAAGGCATCCTTTGATTTTATATAAAAGGACTTGTCTGTAAGGGTAATATCATTGTGCTTGATTTTGCCCCATTTGAAAATATCAAGTGTATTGGACAAAGCATTTTTACCGCTTTCATCGCGCTCGAGCATATTATCTGATATTTTGGAAACGCAGCCGCAGGAGTTGAGCACATCCACGCCTATCTGTATGTTCTTGTATGAGGCAAGAATATCAAGATCGCGATACTGCCATAAAATTCTCTCACCGCTGTCTATGTATTTGTCATAGAAGAATGGATAGCTGTCATCGTGATGAATGCCACTTTTCATTGTCTCTATAAATTTTAATTTATACTGTCCTAAACTTATAAGTGCATCAAAGGCATGTTTTTCCTCTGGCAGAGGGCTTACAAAAATTTCATAGAAGGCAGTAGAGGCTGTCTCCAAATATTCATACTTTAGAAAATCACTGTAGATAAGATCTCTTAACATGCGCATGTACTGCTCTTTAAACAGGGACAGAGGATCTTTGTCAGTATCTGTAATCTTGCTTTTTATATTGTCCAAGGCTTTGTCCACAGTTGTGGTTAAAAGACCGTGGTAGAGAATAATTTCCGGTTTTTTAAAAAGGTTGGCAATTGATTTGAACATACTATCCTCATGTTTATCCTGATATAACAATACAATCTTAATCTATAGAACTTTAGACTTTTTGTATAGACTGCATATGATAAAAATTTGTCTCTTTAAAAAGATTGTCAAACTAAAATAGCATTTAAAAACAGGCGTTTTTTACAAGATAATATACAAAAATGTCATATATATGAAAAAATATTGACTAAATCACATTTTTATCTTTGCTTTTGATATAATAAACAGTCAATTTAATTGACACGCCTGAGGAGGCATTATGCTACGTATCGTTGAAGAAGCACTTACCTTTGATGATCTACTGCTCGTTCCTGCACACTCAACTGTTTTACCGAACACAGCTAACTTAAGCACATATCTGACCTCAAATATAAGAATCAATATTCCTATGGTTTCATCAGCCATGGATACAGTAACTGAGTCAAATCTGGCTATTGCCCTGGCTCAGGAAGGCGGTGTCGGCTTTATTCATAAAAATATGTCAATAGAGAGACAGGCACAGGAAGTACTAAAAGTAAAACGCTTTGAAAGCGGTATGGTTACAGCTCCTGTATCAGTGCACCCAAATGCCACCATCGATGAAGTGCGCATGATGAGCAAAAAGCACGGATTTGGCGGTTTCCCTGTAATTGATGAAGAGGACAACCTCTTAGGTATTATTACAGGAAGAGATGTACGCTTTGTCACAGACGGCAATGCCAAAGTACATGAAATCATGACTCCAAAGGAGAGACTGGTTACTGTTAAGGAAAAGGCCTCTCACGATGAAGTTGTGGCTTTGATGCAAAAGCACAGAATTGAAAAGGTTTTAGTAGTTGATGATGCCTTCCACCTAAAGGGCATAATCACTGTAAAGGATTTTAAAAAGGCCGAGAACAAGCCAAATGCCTGTAAGGATGCCCTGGGCAGACTGCGCGTAGGTGCTGCCATTGGTGCAGGTCCTGGCAATGAGGAACGTGCCAAGGCTTTAGTTGAGGCCGGTGTTGACGTACTGCTCGTTGACTCATCTCATGGTCATTCACAGGGTGTTCTTGACAGAATTGCCCAGATCAGAAAAGCCTATCCACAGCTGCCAATCATTGGTGGTAACATTGCTACAGCTGAAGGCGCCATCGCTCTTGCCGAGGCTGGTGTCAGCACTGTCAAGGTTGGTATCGGTCCTGGCTCTATATGTACTACACGTATGGTTACAGGATGCGGTGTGCCTCAGATGAGCGCCATCGCCAATGCCTGCGAAGCTTTAAAGGGCAGTGATATCAAGGTTATTGCCGACGGCGGTATCAGATATTCAGGCGATATTGCCAAAGCTCTGGCTGCAGGTGCCAACTGCGTAATGGTAGGCTCAATGTTTGCAGGAACAGAAGAGGCTCCTGGTGAGATTGAAATCTATCAGGGCCGTTCATTTAAATCATATCGCGGCATGGGCTCTCTTGCTGCCATGTCAAAGGGCTCTGCAGACAGATACTTCCAGAATTCAGACAATGCAGCTGATAAGCTTGTTCCTGAGGGTATTGAAGGTCGTGTGGCCTATAAGGGCTCACTGCGCGGCATTATCCATCAGCAGATGGGTGGCTTAAGATCAGCTATGGGTCTTACAGGCTGTGCCACCATTGATGAACTGCGCACCAAGGCCAAGTTCGTACGCATCACAGGAGCAGGTATCCGTGAGTCACATGTTCATGATGTGACAATCACCAAAGAAGCTCCTAACTATCAGAGTCACTAATTAAATTTACTGCCACATTCCTTGAGTGTGGCAGTTTTGTACTTGTAGAATTGAATTTATGACCGATACAAAAAACATTCACTCAGAGAAAATCCTGATCCTTGATTTTGGCTCTCAGGTAACACAACTTATTGCCCGCCGTGTACGCGAGATTGGCGTCTACTGTGAACTTATGCCATGGGATGTGGATGTAAAGCATATTAAAGACTTTGCTCCAAACGGCATTATTTTATCAGGCGGTCCTGAATCAACCACAGAGGAAAACTCCCCAAGAGCACCACAGTGCGTCTTTGAGATGGGCGTACCTGTACTTGGTATCTGCTATGGCCTGCAGACTATGTCTGTACAGCTTGGCGGCAAGGTTGAAGGCTCAGATTTAAGAGAGTTTGGCTATGCCGCTATGGATGTTAAGGCTCAGTGCCCTTTATTTGACGGTCTGAGCGATCATGAAGAAGGCAAGAGACTTGATGTATGGATGAGCCATGGCGACAAGGTTGTAGCTATCCCTGAAGGCTTTAACTGTGTAGGATCAACTGATACATGCCCATATGCAGCCATCTACGATGAGAGCCGTCAATTCTACGGTGTACAGTTCCACCCTGAGGTAACCCACACCAAGCAGGGCGCAGAATTTTTACGCCGCTTTGTAATTGATATCTGTAAGTTGCACGGTCTGTGGTCAGCCTCTGCCATTATTGAAGATGCAGTGGCTAGAATCAGAGCCGAGGTAGGTGACTCAAAGGTTTTATTGGGTCTTTCAGGCGGTGTTGATTCATCAGTTACAGCTCTACTGCTACACAAGGCTATAGGCGACAATCTTGTCTGCGTATTTGTGGACAATGGCCTGCTGCGCTTAAACGAGGGCGCTCAGGTTAAAGAGATGTTTGCAAACTTCGGTCTTAATATTGCCTATGCAGATGCCGAGGCAAGATTCTTAAAGGCACTTGAGGGAATTTCAGATCCAGAGGCCAAGCGCAAGGCTATTGGTCATACCTTTATTGATGTCTTTGCCGATGAGGCCAGAAAGCTTGATGGCGTTGAGTTTTTGGCTCAGGGCACCATCTATCCAGATGTGATTGAATCTGCAGCATCCAAAACCGGTAAGGCTCATGTGATTAAGTCTCATCACAATGTAGGCGGTCTGCCAGATGATCTGAAGTTCAAGCTTGTAGAGCCTCTGCGTGAGCTCTTTAAAGATGAAGTACGCCGCATTGGTGTAGAGCTTGGTCTGCCTGTTAAGATGGTACAGAGACATCCATTCCCAGGCCCTGGTCTTGGTGTAAGAGTTTTAGGCGAGATCAAAAAAGAGTATCTTGATCTGCTGCGCAGAGCTGATGCTATTTTCATTGAAGAGCTTAATAATTCAGGCTGGTATGACAAGGTATCTCAGGCCTTTACCGTATTCCTGCCTGTAAAATCAGTAGGTGTTATGGGTGATGGCAGACGTTATGATTATGTTGTGTCATTACGCGCTGTACAGACCATTGATTTTATGACTGCAAAGTGGGCAGAACTGCCTTACGAGCTGCTTGGCAGGGTATCTAACCGTATTATCAATGAGGTAAACGGCATTTCAAGAGTCTGCTACGATATATCAGGCAAGCCTCCTGCAACCATTGAGTGGGAGTAGTTGCCAAAATAGCCCTAAAGAGCTGATTTTAAAGGTTTTTTAGGGCTTATTTTTACGCTCTGGACACATTCTGGACACATATTTTTCAGTCTACTGTTTTCATCAATTAGATTCTCAATAATTTTATACTCTTCTAATTTTAAATCTAAAAGATCAAAATTAAGCCAATGACAGTACTCAGCAAAACATTACCTTAATTTTGATGTTGTCATTTGACGTTGCTTCGAGCTAAGTTCTTGTTTTACAGTAAATTTAAACAATTGTTATCAGATTTCTAACTAAAACCTTGAGAATATAAGCACATTCTACATATGAGTAATATTGAAATATTTCTGCTTAAAAATCAACGATCATAAGTGTTATTTTTTGCACGTGACAAAAAACGCTTGCAATGTATTTAGACAACGATTATAGTTAATACAGTTGTTATTTATTGCACGTGACAAATACTAAGTCCCGTGAATTTTAACTAAATTTTTAGAAATTATAATTGTTATTTATTGCACATGACAAAGGAGTCAAATATGAAATTAGGCGATATGGCAAGTGTCAGCTGTGGGCTTGTATTAGCAAGAAAACAAGCAAAAAAAACATCAGAGTATCGTTACAAGCTACTTAATCTACGCTGCATTAGAGAAGATGGAGAAATTGATCTAAATGGTGCTGATAACTATGAAGCTATAGAACAATTGAAGGATGAACATCTAACTAAAGTAGGAGATATTGTAGTTAGACTTACTGCTCCGTACACAGCAGTATTAATTGATGAAACAACTGCGGGGATGGTTATATCATCAAACTTCGTAGTAATTAGAATTAGGGATAATCAATTGCTCCCTGAATATTTATATTGGCTGCTTAATACATCACAGATCAAAAGAGATATTTACAAGAACTCTACAGGCAATATGCTAAGTGCAGTAAATGCAAAATACTTTATGGGCTTAGATATAGCGGCAGTGTCAAGGGAGAAGCAGCAAAATATTGCCGACTTGTTTTTACTGGGTAAAAAAGAAGTAAAACTTTTAAAAGACTTAGTTGAACAAAAAGAAAAATTTTATACTTTCATATTAAATAATGAATATACAAAATTTGTAAATGGAGATAAATAAAATGACTAGCAAGAACGATATTATAAAGGCAGTAAATGATTCTGTAAGATATATAAGAGAGATAGAACATTATAATATAAAAGCTTATATTTACTCCTTGCTGTTATTAAAAAAGATAAGCGATAGAAATAAAGAAATTGAACCATTAGTAAATGGTGAATTAATTTGTTCAAACAAAGAATCTTCGTTTGATTTTATATATTCACATAAAGATGATGAAGATTTGGCTTCGATAATGAACTCTGCATTTAAGAATCTAGAGAAGAAAAATTCTGACAGACTTAAAGGTGTATTTGATATTATTGATTTTACTAATTTTGCAGTTACTGTAAATGGTAAAGATAAAAATCATACGTTAAAGAAGATAGTAGATAGCTTTAATAATCTAGATCTAAGACCTAGCTGCTTAGACTCTGCAAATGTTATAACAGATGCCTTAGAAATTATAAGTGATTATATCGCAATGCTGTCAAGGAGAGATACAATTTATTTTGAAACTCCAAATCAAATTGCAAAGTTGGTTTCTTCAATTGTTAAACCTCAAGAAAATGAGGAAGTCTATGATCCAACATGCGGAACTGGAGGTATGTTAATTAATGCTTATAAAGAGGCAGTTGGAGGAAATGTTAGCATTTATGGTCAGGAAATAAATAAATCTAGTTGGTCTGTATGCATTCTTAATATGCTCTTGCACGACATAGATACGTCACATATATGGCTTGGTGATTCAATTCAGGATCCAATGAATATAGAAAATGGCAGGCTTATGAAGTTTGATGTTGTTATTGCCAATCCTTCATTTACAAATGTGACAGGGGCAAATGCACATGATACAAAATTAAAGAGCATGGAACTAAAGGCAGTTATAAATAACGATAAATATAACCGCTTCCCATTTAAAATATTCGATCCTAAAGGAGATTTTACATTTTTACAGCATATGCTCTCCTGCTTAGATGAAAAAACAGGCAGAATGGCAGCTTTACTACCTGCAGGTGTGTTATCACGCGGAGCTGTGGTTCAAAATCTACGTAAAGCTATTGTAGATATGAATTTGCTTGATACAGTGATTGTTCTGCCTTCAGGCATTCTGCATTATACAATAACGCAAATGTGCATCATGGTCTTTAAAAAGAACCGTATCAGCAGAGATGTTCTTTTTATAGATGCATCTGGAAGTGATAGTTATGATAGAAATAAAAATAACTATGTACTAAAAAATGATACAGTAAAGCGTATTGTAAAAGTATATCAAACATGGCAGAATGAGGATAAATTTAGCCATATTGCTTCATTTGATGAGATCAAGAATAACAATTATAATCTTAATATCCCTCTATATGTAGATACATTTGAAGAGGATCTGATAGATATTAATAGTATTAAGATAAATATTAGTAATATTACAAAAGAGTTGCAAGACGTACAGGCTAAGATTGATAATTATATTAAAGATATTAGTATGTAGTTATAGTAGCAGCTAATTGTATTAACAATAAAATTTAAAGTGGTGATGTAATGCTTATAATGTCACCACTTTATAAAAACACTTTTGTTTATTGTTAAGAATAAAAATGAGAACTCACATGACAGTAAACAGAGGTAAGGTAGGATTTTTTATCATTTTACTTGTTATGCATTATTGTTATAAAAATTAAAAATAATTTTTATATGGTAATTCTTTATAAGAATAGTTACAGTAAATGTATATCTATCAATAAAGCATATTGTAAAAGAATATGCTTTGATAATGGAGTAATGCAAAATGTTTAATAGTAACTTTTCATTTTTGCAATCTAAATACCCATCATTAGCTATTTTAGGCTCTCAAGCAGAGAGTTATGTAGACTCTGATGCCAATGCTTCCCTTATTAAGAGTGGAATGCTTTGTGAAAATATTGTTAAGTTGTTGTGTGCTTATCATCGCATTAAGCCAAGAGGCGATAGGCAGGATACTTTTGCTTCACGTATTAAAATACTACAAAGAGAAGGTGTATTACAAAAAGATCAGTGTCTGGTTTTACATAGTATACGTAATGCCAGAAATAAGGCAGCACATGAGGACCTTGCATCTCAAGAATCTGCCAACATTGTTTTAATGCTCATTCACCGTGTGGCATCATGGTTTATGCTCTCTTATGGCGGTGTACAGTCTATACCAGAGTTTATTAAACCATCTTCATTGGTCTCTCAAAGCCACAATATAAATACTTATACCTGCAGTACTAATGATAAGGTAAATTTGCAATATGAACAGACATCAAATTGTATTACAAGAAAAAGTAAGTCTAATGATGTAGCAAAAACAAAGGGAAGCACTAATAGTAAAGAAAATATAGATAAGTCTGTAAAGAATGAAGATGAGCTTTTTGCTAAAGAGCTAAAGAAAGCAGCTCATGAAGACCTTGGCTCTTTATCCGATCTCAAAAAAAGATCTCAGGGCATTTATAATATGCAGGAGCTTAGCGAGATTGAAACCAGATTAATCATTGATGAGCAGTTAAGAGCTGTAGGCTTTGAGGCTGATAGTAATACTTTACGTTACAGTAAGGGTGTAAGACCAAAGAGTGGTTGTAATATGGCTATAGCAGAATGGCCGACCAAATCTACAGATAACCATGGAAGAACATGTAGTGCTGATTACGCGCTTTTTATTGGTACCAAGCTTTTTGCATTCATTGAGGCCAAGAGCGCCAAAAAGGATGTCAGCGCTGTTTTAGATGCTCAAGGTCGTGAATATTCATCTCATGTCAGGGATGAGGATAAAGAGTATATTATAGACACGTATGGCGAGTATCAGGTCCCTTTTGTGTTCGCAACAAATGGCCGTTTTTACGTAGAGCAATACAAGCAGAAGTCTGGTGTATGGTTTCAGGATCTAAGAAGAACCAACAGTGCTCCTTGTGCTCTCCACGGTTTTTTAAGTCCACAGGGACTTGAGGAATTGCTGGAGCAAAAAGTTGAAAAGACTTTTGCAAGGTTAAAGGAAGAACCTTACTCCATTCTGGAAAGTAAATCAGGTCTGAATCTGCGCAAGTATCAGATCGATGCTATAAAAGCTGCTGAAAGTGCAATTGTAAATGGTCAAAAGCGTGTACTTTTAGCTATGGCAACAGGTACAGGTAAGACAAGAACAATTCTTGGATTTATCTATCGTATGTTAAAAACAAAATCCTTTAAGCGTATTTTGTATATTGTTGATAGGACATCTCTTGGAGATCAGACCATAGATGTGTTTAAAGATGTTGAGCTTGAGGACTACTTAACTTTAGATAATATTTATTCTATAAAAGCACTGCAAGATATAAAAATAGAAAAATCTACTAAAGTACAAATTGCTACAGTACAAAGTTTAGTTAAAAGAATCATTTATGCCAGAAATTCAGATGATACTGAATATTCCATGCCTGGTGTAAATGACTATGATCTTGTTGTTGTTGATGAGGCGCATCGTGGTTATATTCTAGATAAGGAAATGACATCAGATGAGGCTTTATTTACAGATCAAAGAGATTTTATAAGTAAATATAGAACAGTTATTGACTATTTTGATGCAGTTAAAGTAGCTCTTACAGCAACACCTGCACTGCATACGGTACAAATTTTTGGAGAGCCTGTATACTCCTATAGCTACAGACAGGCTGTCATAGACGGATATCTTGTAGATTATAATCCTCCAGTCTTATTAAAGACCGAGTTTAATCAGCATGGTATTAAATATAAAGCGGGCGAGTCTATAGAGTTTTATGATAACGACACAGGTACTGTAACTACAAAAGTTCTTGAAGATGAGCTTAATTTTAAAGTAGATGATTTTAATAGAAAAGTTATAGTTGAGAGCTTTAATCGAAGTTTCTTAGCAGAAATTGCAGATGAAATAGATCCTACTTTCTGCGATGAATATGGTAAAACCTTAATCTACGCTGTAAACGATGCCCATGCAGATATGATTGTATCTATCCTCAAGGAAATTTATGCCCCAAGAGGTGTTTCTGACATGGTTATAAAACTTACGGGGAAGACGGCAGACGGAAATCAAAAAAGAATTCAAGAATTAATTCGTAAATTTAAAAATGAAAGGTCTCCTGGAATTGTTGTTACGGTGGATCTTTTAACTACAGGCATTGACGTTCCATCTATTACCAAACTTGTATTTGTGCGTCGCGTTAAGTCACGAATTCTTTATGAGCAAATGCTTGGACGCGCTACACGTAAGTGTCAAAATATAAATAAGGATCATTTTGATATATATGATGCTGTTAATGTAACTTCATCCTTTGATGCGTATACAGAGATGAAGCCTGTCGCAGCAAAACAAAAACAGACTTTTGAGGAACTGGTTTTAGCTATATTAAATAGTAGCAATCATAATGAAATTGAATTTAATGTGGACAGATTGCTTGCCAAAATGCATAGAAAGAATCAGTCAATGGATGACAAGGCACAGGATACATTTAAAAAACTAAATAATGATGTAGATTTAACAGATTTTATTGAAAGTTTGAGCGAGAAACGAAAAGACCTTGAAACTGTATACGATTTTATAAAGGAACATAAAGATCTTATTATAAAACTTGACAGTCTTAAGTCTAAGACAGAAAGCCTTATAGCTATTTCTGAAAAACAGGATTTATTTATATCAAAAAGCATCAGTTATGGTGGCTCAGATATAAGACCAGAGGACTATATTGAAGGATTACGTCGTTATCTGCAAGAAAATAAAGACAAACTTGATATTATTCAAAGCATATGCACAAGACCTTCTGATTTAAAATCATCAGATCTGAAAAAGCTTTTAGCAGAGCTTGAGAGTGACAACTATACAATGATGCATATAAACAAAGCTCTGTCTGATATTCATAGAAACGATGCAGACATAAGCTGCGATATTATTACAATTATACGCGGTCTGCTTCTTGATGAACCTCTTGTTTCACATAAGGATAAAGTAGAACGAGCTTTTGCAGAGCTTTATAAGAGACATGAGTTTACAAAAAGCCAAAAGGCATGGTTAGAACGCTTTAAGCAGTATCTTTTAAATGATCATACTGCTGTTTTATCTGTTGCAACGATGGATGAGGATAGCAGATTTAAATCACTAGGTGGCTTTACTCTTATAGATCGCACGTTCGAGCAAGAGCTTAACATATATATAAATGAAATTAATGATTTATTGCTGACGGTCAATGAGCAATAGAACAGTATAAAAAGGATTTTTACTAGATGAAAACTAAAGAAATTGTACAGAAATTATGGGAATTGTGTAATGTGCTACGTGATGATGGTATTACATATCAGGATTATGTAACAGAGCTGACATATATTCTCTTTTTAAAAATGGCTAAGGAGACACAAGCTGAAAAAAATTTTACTGAAGGTTACAGATGGGATGATTTAGTAGGAAAAAGTGGTATTGAGCTTATTAACTTCTACAAAGAGCTTTTAAGTGAGTTAGGTAATGATAACTCAAATGTTAGTGACATTTACAAAGGTGCTAAAACAAATATAGATGAGCCTAAAAATCTTGAGAAGATAATAAAGAGTATCGATAGTCTTGACTGGTATTCAGCAAAATCAGAGGGGCTTGGAGATCTTTATGAAGGGCTTTTAGAGAAAAATGCTAATGAGAAAAAATCTGGTGCCGGCCAGTACTTTACGCCAAGAGCTCTTATCAATGTCATAACATCTCTTGTTAAACCTCAGGTAGGTGAAAGGTGCAATGACCCTGCCTGTGGCACATTTGGCTTTATGATCGCAGCTTTTCAATATGTAAAGAGTATCTCAGATGATTTTTTTGATCTTGATGAAGATACATCTAAATTTGAGTTTAATGAAGCTTTTAGCGGATGTGAGCTTGTAGCTGATACGCATAGGCTTGCGCTTATGAATGCAAGACTTCATGACATAAATGGTCCAATTTTAAGAGGAGATACACTATCTCCTTTTGGACAGAAAATATGCGGCTTTGACGTTGTTCTTACAAATCCACCTTTTGGAACTAAAAAGGGAGGAGAAAGGGCATCACGTGATGATTTTACCTATCCGACATCAAATAAGCAGTTAAATTTTTTACAACATATATATAGAAGTCTAAAGCCAAACGGTAAGGCAAGAGCAGCTGTTGTACTTCCAGATAATGTTCTTTTTGCAGAAGGTGATGGTACCAACATACGACGTGACTTAATGGATAAATGTAATCTGCATACTATTTTAAGGCTGCCTGCGGGTATTTTTTATGCTAAGGGAGTGCAGACAAACGTTTTATTTTTTACAAGAGGCAAAGAAGATAAGGGTAATACCAAAGAGGTTTGGTATTACGATATGCGTTCCAATATGAAAAAGTATGGAACAAAAACACCAATTGTAGAAGATGACTTTAAAGATTTTATAAAAGCCTTTGAAGCAGATGATAGACATAAAGTTGATGATCCAAGGTTTTCAGTTTTTACACGCCAAGAAATTGCAGATATGGGCGATAGGCTGGATCTTGGTCTTATTGAAAAAGAAAAAGAAGAGATTGAACTATCAGCCCTTATACAAGAGTCAGATAAAATTATTTGTGAGTTAAAGGAGACTCTTGTATCACTTGAGGAAATAGCAGCTGAACTGAAGAGGCTAGATAACAATGACTAGCATTGAAAAACTTCAAAAATTAAAAACAGATCTTATTGAACTTGCAGTGCGTGGTAGGCTTGTAGAACATAGACAAGAAGAAGGCAGTGCTCAAGAGCTTTATGAAAAAATACAGCAGGATAAGAACAAACTAATTGCAGAAGGAAAGTTAAAGAAAGAAAAGCCTTTACCAGAGATCTCTGAGGGGGATATTCCTTTTGAGATACCTAAAAGTTGGAAATTTTTAAAAATAGGTGATATATGTGAAATAAATAAAAGAAATAAGCTAAATGATAATTTAGAAGTTTCATTTATTCCGATGGAACACGTAACTGGTGGTATTTGCAATAAATTTAAATCAGAAACTAAGCATTGGAGATTTGTTAAAAAAAATTATACTCATTTTAGAGATGGTCAGATAATTATAGCTAAAATTACTCCATGCTTTCAGAATAGAAAATCAGTTATATTAAAGGGGCTTAAGAATGGTTTCGCGGCTGGCAGTTCAGAGTTTCATACTCTTCTGCCAATTAATAATAACATTGTAGATAAATATATACTATATTTTATAAAGTCAGAATATTTTATTAATAATGGTTGTTATGCTTTTAATGGTACAGCAGGCCAGCAAAGAGTTTCTGCGGAATTTATAAATAATTTTATAATACCTATACCTCCGTATGATGAACAAAAACGCATAGTAGAAAGTCTTGAAGCAAAATTTAAGGTTATAGATAAGGCTATAGCTCTTCTAGAGAGAAAAGCCGATCTTGATAAGAAGATAAAAGAGAAGATTCTACAATTAGCAATACAAGGAAAACTTGTTGAGCAAAAACCTAAGGAAGGTACAGCTCAAGAGCTTTATGAAAAAATACAGCGGGAAAGACAAATACTAATTTCAGAAGGAAAATTAAAGAAAGAAAAGCTTTTGCCTGAGATATCAGAGGATGAGATTCATTTTGAGATACCAAAAAGTTGGAAGTGGTTAAGAATCAGAGACTTAGTTGTTCAAGCTAAGCAGTCAAAACCAATTTCGAACTTTAAGTATATCGATGTATCTGCTATAGATAATGATAAAAAGATAGTAGGTACTCTTTTAGAGTACTCTGCCAAGGATGCTCCATCTAGGGCTAGAAAGATGGTTGAACCTGGGATGATTTTATTTTCTACTGTTAGGCCATACTTAGTAAATACTATTATATATAATGATAATGTCAATAAAACGCCTGTTTACGCTAGTACAGCCTTTGCTACATTTTCTTGTAGCAGAATAATTTATAATAGGTTTTTATGGTACATATTACAAAGTACATATTTTATTGAATATACGATTTCTTGCCAAAAAGGAATATCATATCCAGCGATAAATGAAAGTAGCTTTTATAGCTGCTTTGTTCCTGTGCCTCCGTTAGAAGAACAAAGAAGAATAGTAGCAAGGATTGAACAATTATTTAATATAATAGACAGTCAGATAGTTAAACAAGATATTTGATTTTTCAATTTTGCCACTTAATCAATGGATGTTACCGTGGATAAACTTCCTGAACTGGTTAAAAGATTAAGAAATCTACCCACTGAAACTCAGTGGGTAGATTATGAATCTGATAATCCTGATCTGTATATTATAGGTAAAGATATAAGTGCCTTAGCTAATAGTGCCACTATTAAAGACAAAGAGCATTCATATATCATTTTAGGTGATATTAATAAAATTAACTGTTTAATTAGTATTTATAACGGAAAACAAGACATCAATATAGCCAATAATCAACTAGAAAGTTCATTACGTAAGTTATTATCTAAAAATGCTATTTTTGACATTACAATAGTTACATTTGAAGAGAAGTTGACTTCAGTTATTATAATATCAAAAGCTCAAGACAGACCTGTATTATTTGAGGATGTTGCTTATATACGAGTTGCTTATAATACGCACAGGCTAAATGATTATCCACATTTGCAATCTTGTTTCTGGGATAAAGTTTGCTGCTCTAGCTATGAAGAAAGCCCTGCCTTTATGGACTTAACTGCTGAAAATGCAGTAAGACATCTTGACTATAATATATATTTTGAAAGTTCAAATACAAAAATTCCATCAACCCTTAAAGATGTAGCCTCATTCATGGAAAAAGATGGTGTCATAAAGCGGCAGGAAAATTCACTTTTCTCTATAACCAATCTTGGCGCTATTGCTTTTGCCAAAAACCTGTATGAATTTTCAAATGTATCACGTAAAACATTGCGTATAGTGCAGTATGAGGGAAATAACAGACTTAATATGCTCAAAGACTATATAAGGGTAAAAGGTTATGCGGTTGATTTTAAAGACTGTTTGCAACTTATAATGGCACTATTGCCATACCGTCAAAAAGTAATAAATGGAATAAAAACTCTTGAGAATGCCTACCCTGAGACAATTGTAGAAGAGCTTCTGTCAAATGCTTTGATTCATCAGGATTTGTCAGTAACTGGTACAGGTCCTACTGTTGAGATCTTTAACAATAGAATTGAAATTATCAATCCCGGCACACCTTTAATAGATGTAAATAGAATCATAGATTCTAAGTTCAAATCTCGCAACAGGAAATTAGCACGTTTATTAAGTCGCCTCTACAAAGGTGAAGATACTGTGACAGGGTGGGAAAAGGTAGTGTCAGAATGTGAAGCTCATAATCTTACAGCTCCTGTAATTGAGATCTATGGAGATTCTCATACAAAAGTTACCGTTTTTTCATATAGAGACTTTAATGAACTAACTCTTCAGGAGAAACTATGGTCTTGCTATATGCATTGCTGTATAAGAAGTGCACGCAAAGAGTTTTTAACACCTAGATCTTTAAGAGATAGGTTTGGACTTAAAAGTTCAGGGCAAAGCTCAGTTTCAAGACTGATAAGTGTAGCCATAGAGAAAAAGCTTATAAAGCCAGTTGATAAGACCGCAGCGCCTGCAGATATGAAATATGTGCCATATTGGGTATTTTTTTAATTTTAGCAGTGTGCCCTTAGCTTAACTGTAAGGTTGGAGAATAAAGATCAATGCCAGATACTAACTTATCAGTTCTGTTTGAAAGAAAAATTCAAGGAGCTTTTATATCTTTATTCAGAGATATTTCTGATCTATATGCACCAAGGTGGCATTTAGGTGCTGTTAAGAACAATGCACAACATTATGTAATTTGCTCAATGAATCTTTACATGAAGAATAAAAGGAGTTTTTATATCTCGCCTACATACTTTAAAGGTGAGAGACTGTTTTGCGTATCAATATCGGAACTTGGAGCTACAGATACAGTGAGCCCTGCCAATATAGTGATCTTGGATTTTCACGACGCTCTGTGTATAGTCAAAAGCCTCCTTTTGTATTTTTACTTATTTTTCTCTGATGCTTACATAAAACCTGTGAACTATGGTTGTGTAATGCAGCGACTTGATCAATTTTATTTTAGCTTAGCGTCTGCAATAAAGTCTGTTCAGAACCTTAGTGGAGCAGCATATTTATTGGTAGGGCAATATAAATCTGGTACTGACTTTTCTTGTGGCGCTGAAAATGCTGTCCCAATTTGTAAATAACTGATTATAGAGTTAGAAGATAAAGTTTATGGACAATAATATAGAAATATTTTGCCGCCTCTGGGATCATGCTGAAAATGAAGTGGTGGAATTTAAAAAGGCCGAAACCAACTTTGATATAGATGAGCTGGGCAAATACTTCTCTGCAATTAGCAATGAGGCAAACTTACGCGAACATGAGTTTGGCTGGATTGTTTTTGGTGTCTGGGACAAGAAACATCAGATAATTGGTACAAGTTTTAAAGATGGGGAGTTAGCTCTTAATAAACTAAAGCAGGATATGTCGCAGCACACAACTGATGGACTTATTTTTAGAGAAATAATACCAGTTGTTGTAGAAGGAAAGCGGGTGCTGCTTTTTAAAGTACCGGCATCTCCTCGAAATATTGTCATGAAGTGGAAAGGAATTGCCTATGGGCGCGATGGTGAAAGTTTAAAGCCACTAAATCAAGCGAAGATGGATGAAATCCGACAGCAAACCCCTATCCCTGACTGGACTGCTCAGTTGGTTCCTAATGCCACAATAGATGATCTTGATGAGCTGGCAGTTGCTACGGCCCGTATCATGTTTAAAAAGGTACATGAGTCAAAGATTCCGGCACAGGAAATTGATGGATGGACTGTGGAGGAGTTTCTATCACATAGTGAGGTTATGCGTGATGGGCAACTTACCAGGGCAGCCATTTTGCTTCTTGGTAAACCGTTGTCACTGCAAAAGATCCATCCTGCTGTAGCGCAGATTTCCTGGACCTGGGAGGATAAAGACTCTAACGTCATTGACTATGAGCATTTTACCATTCCATTTATACTTACAGTAGATAAGGTTTTATCTAAGATTCGCAATAAAACCATGCGTGAGCTTCCTGGCGGAACTCTTTTCCCTGACACCATGAAGCAGTACGACGATTATACAATACGCGAAGCTCTACACAATTGTATTGCCCATCAGGATTATACGCTAAGAGAGCGCATTACATTTGTAGAGTGTGAGGATCACTTATATTATGGCAATGGAGGTAGTTTTATACCTGGAACTATAGAGAAAGCTCTTGAGCATAAAGGACCACAACGCCACTATCGCAATGAATGTCTTTGTTCAGGCATGGTCAATTTTAATATGATCGACACCGTAGGACGAGGTATTAAAAAGATCTTTTCTGAGCAACGCAAACGTTTCTTTCCTATGCCAGATTATGATATAGACAACGAGAGCCGATCTGTTGGGGTAACTATATATGGCAAGATGATTGATGAAAAATACAGCTCTCTTTTAAAATCAAAAACAGATCTGTCTTTGATAGAATGTGTATGGCTGGATGCTATTCAAAAACATCGTCCTGTCACCAAGGACGCTATTAGGCATCTAAGGAAAAAAGGCTTAATAGAGGGGCGTTCTCCAAATTATATCATTGCTCTATCTGTTGCTAAACTGACCCATCAAATAGGACACTATACGAAGGAAAAAGGTTTAGAGGAGAAACTGCTTGAGCAGATTATTCTTCAACTGGCAAGAGATGCAGGTGATAGTGGTTTTAAGTTAAGCGATGTTTATGTTGCGTTGCATAACAATTTGCCTGCTTCTATGATGGTTGAGTCAAAGAAAAGATTCTTGGGACGATTACTGAGCAAAATGAATAAAGCAGGTCTACTTGCAGTTGAGAGTAGGACCTGGAGGATCACTGAAGCTGGATTTTCTGCAATTCAATTATAATTTAAAACAACTTTTAGCAAAGCGCATGCGGATGGGCAATCGCGCGCATGATCGGTTATAAATCGGCTATAATTCGGTTATAAATTAAAACAACTTTTAGCAAAGCGCATACGGATGGGCAATAGCGCACATGATCGGTTATAAATCGGCTATAATTCGGTTATAAATTAAAACAACTTTTAGCAAAGCGCATACGAATGGGCAATTGCACACATGACGCGGTTATAAATCGGCTATAATTCGGTTATAATTATAACCTGACAAGAACAAAAGAAGATTCAGCAATCTTGTCAGATTGTGTCTTGCAGTCTATTTGTGAGTGACTTTAAAGATATGTAACTTGAGCTTAAATGCTAAGTTCACTGATATACATTCTCTCATGATAAAACGGATAAACAATGCTTTATATTTTAAAAAATAAAGATAAAGACGTTTTAAAATTTGAAGTGCAGATAGAGACTCAAAGTTTCAAGGGACAGTCTTTTAACAATACATATTTTAAAGATGCCTTGATTGTTGATGAAAACCTGTTGCCTATACAAATTAGAACAGATAACCTGCTTGCATCCTTAGAATCATTTATCAAAAATAGAAAAGTACCTCAAAACAGACAATTTGTTGAAAAAATCATTGCAACGTATAGTCAAAGTGGCAAAGAGATGCTTATGGACTATATTAACGTTTCTCTTGGCTTATCATTGAATGATGCGTACTGGATAGTGCCTGCTAATTCAGATTACAAATGGGCAGATTTCAATCTTTATGAAAATGAATTTAGTGATGCATTAGAGCGCGCCTCCTTTGGCGATGAGATAAAAAGAGTGACAGGTTTTACAAGCTCACCAGAATACACAACTAATGGCATGCTTAAAAAATGCTGGCACAGAGAAAATGGGCAAATCTATCTTTATAAGGGCACAACACAAGAGTATGCCAATGGCGGAAAAGAAGCCTATAGTGAGTTTTTCATGGCTCAAGTTGCAAAAGTCATGCAATTTGATTGTGTCTCATACGATTTAAAACTTTTTCATAATCAAGTTGTAAGTTCCTGCCTTTTGTTTACCAATGAAAATGAAGGTTACATCCCTGTTTATAATCTGTTAAAAGAGCCTCGTGAAAGCAACAAAGTTAAATTGATGCAAGAGATTTCTGAAATTTTCGGAGATGAGACTTTTGAGGATCTGATGCTCTTTGACGCACTTATCTGCAACAAAGATAGGCATTTGGGCAACTTTGGTATGATTGTAGACAATAATACAAATAAGATCCTGCGCGCAGCACCTATTTTTGACAATGGCTTTTCTATGATGAATTTTCTGACCTATGATGAGCTTAAGGAAATAGAAAAAGCAATATCTATCAAAAAGAGCTATTTTGAATTGTCATTTGACGAACAGTTAAGAGTTTTTGTTCAGCCACGCCATATTGAAAATCTTACACAATTATCAAGTTTTTGTTTTACAAGACATAATGAATTCAATCTAAGTGATTCATGGCTTGAGCCTCTTGAGCTGTGCATACAGGGCAGAGCAAAAAAAGCTATAGAATTTGCATTGCAAAAGCAAAAGATTTTATAAAGATCATGATCTTCCCATGAGGGCACCTGATTTTGACTTAGTATAGAATCAATATGGTACAAAATGGACTTTTTATATCACTTTTAACAAAAGTTACACAATATAAGATTATCATAGGCGACATTGACTATAAGAATAAGGAAAAATCATGAAATTTGTTAAGAATCTTATGTTATGTGCAGCCTTAGCTGTAGGTCTTGTCAGTGCAGCCCAGGCTGAGGAAAAAGCTTATAAAATTGCAATAGACGCCTCCTACCCACCATTTTCATATAAAAATCCACAGGGCAAGTTTGTGGGTATTGAAATTGATCTTTTAGATGAAATTGCCAAAAGACAGAATTTTAAGTATGAGCTTGTTGTCATGAACTTTGATGGCGTAATTCCTGGCATAGTTTCAGGTCAGATTGACGGCGCTATCGACGGCATCAATATGTCAGATGAGAGAAAGAAAATAGTTGATTTCTCCGATCCATATTTCAAATCAGGTCTTTGCATTGTAACCCGCAAGGATGATCTGCGCATCAACAAGATTGAGGATATCAAAGATACCAAGCCTGGCATCAAAAAGGGCACCTACGGTATGGAATTTGCTGAAAAGAACAAGGATAAATACAACTTAAAGCTGCAGTATTTTACCATGACATCTGATGTGGTACAGGCTGTAAAGAGCAAGGCTGTTGATTTTTACATGGAGGATTTCCCTGTAATTTCCTATGCCATCAAGGCAGGACTTGAGAATGATCTGCGCATTGCTGTTGAGGACATGTACGGCTCACCAACCTATGGTTTTGCTGTGAAAAAAGGCAAGAATCAGGAACTTTTAAAGAAATTCAACGAGGGTCTTAAAGAGGTTAAAGCTGACGGCACCTATGAGAAGATCTTAAACAAATATATCTAATAGTATCTATCCTGCCTGTACTTTACAGGCAGGATCTTAAAACACTATCCCAAATCACTCATCTTCTTGCATTTTCTCTTGATTTTTAAGCATTAAATTCATAGGCTTTATATAGTTTATGGAGATTCTAAAAATGCACAAAAAATCACCTGTAATTGTCGCAGAGCTCTCTGGCAATCACTCAGGCAGTCTGCAAAGAGCCATGGATCTTATTGCTCTTGCCCATGAAAACGGAGCTGATGCTGTAAAAATTCAGACCTATAGTGAGGACAGTCTGACCATTGACTGTAGCCATGATGAATTTATATTAAAAGGCGGGCTGTGGGATGGCTATAAATTATACGATCTCTATAAAGAGGCCAAGACTCCAGCGCAGTGGGTCAAACCTCTGTTTGAATTTGCAAAAGACAGAGGTATTTTACTGTTCTCAAGTCCTTTTTCATTTGAAGATGTGGATGCTCTTGAGGCTGTTGACTGTCCCTGGTATAAGATAGCCTCCTTTGAAATCAACTATCTTGAGCTTATTGAATACTGTGCACAGACTAAAAAGCCAATAATTATGTCAACTGGACTTGCAAGACTGGATGAGATTGACAGAGCTGTGGATATTGTCAAACGCTATGGCAACGATCTTACTCTGCTACACTGTGAAAGCAGGTATCCTGCAGATCCTGCCATGTTCAATTTAAACACAATTCCTTTTTTTGCAGAGCGCTATGGCTGTGCTGTAGGTCTGTCCAATCACTCAATAGGTGATACTCTGGATATTGCCGCCATTGCTCTTGGTGCCTCCATGATTGAAAAACATTTCATTGATACACGCAAGGCAGGTGGCGTTGACAGTGCCTTTTCTATGAATGTGCAGGAGCTGCGCTGCCTTGCAGAGCACTGCAAGACAGTGTACGGATCACTTGGTGTACATGGCATCAGACGTTTTGAAGAGGATAAGGGCAGCATGAAGTTTCGCCGCTCGGTCTATCTTGTAGCTGATATTAAACAAGGTGAGGTTCTGACGCAAGAGCATGTGCGTACGATAAGACCTGGCATGGGGCTTGAGCCATATAAATTAAAGGATCTGCTGGGGCGCAGAGCTGTTTGTGATTTACAGGCACCGCAGCCTCTTGATGAGAGTAATTTTGAATAAATACAAAAAGAAAAGGCCACTTAGGTGGCCTTTTGCTGTTATAGGAGGATTGTATATGAAAAACGTTATCTAAATGTAAAGTACACGGCAGCAATGAGACATAAGCAGGCTGCAAGATGATTCCATCTAAGCTCAAGCTTGAAAGCTATGACAGAGAAGATGGTAAACACCACAAGAGTTATAACTTCCTGTATAACCTTAAGCTGCATTATGTCAAAGGGTCCACCGGCACCTTTGAAACCTAATCTATTAGCAGGGACCTGCAGGCAGTATTCAAAAAAAGCCAGAGCCCAGCTAAAAAGTATTACACCAAGCAAAGGTAAAGAGGCAAACCATGAATAATCCTCTTTCATTTTTAGGTGTCCGTACCATGCCAGGGTCATAAAGATGTTTGACATCACCAGCAGGATAACTGAGTAGATACCATTTGCTAACACTTTGTGTATTACTTCTCAAAATTTTAAAAATTATCTCTAAATTTTGTGATGTAGATCTTATAACTGTAAGAAAGATTCTGCAAGTGTTTTTTTTACTTTTTTTTAAATTTTTTAATTTATTACCCAAGAATGACGCTTTGATAAGCAGTCAGATGGAGCAAAAATTCATAGCTTTTAGTACAATACAGAAAAAAAGAGCCGGGGGAAGGATGTTTTGGATTAAAGCTCTGCTGTTATCTTTAGTTTTGTCTCTGCCATTTAGCGCCTACAGTGCCTGCACTGTCATTGAAAAGGGCGACAAGATACCATCGCTTATTGCACCTAAACAGTGTTTTGAACTGCAGGGCGGTCAGGAGCTCAATGGCACTATAAGAAATCACGGTACGCTGATTTTAAAGGGTGGCAGAAGTGCCACCTTAAAAGGCTCTGTTATAAATTTAACCAATGCCAGATTTATCATCCGCGGTGAGATGATGGCAACAAGAGATGCCTCTGTCAGTGTCAAAAGCGGCTCCGTGCTTGAAATTCATGGTACATTGGTTTTAAAGGAGAAAGCCTCTTTAAATCTAAGCTCTTCATTTTTTTACAATAAAGGCAGGTTTTTTGTACAGAATCAGTCCTCTATAAATTCTATGGATGCCTCCTTTGTCAACTCAGGCACCATGGCCTTTGAAAATTCACGCATAACTTTTAAAAACGGCAGTTTTGACAATAAAGGCACACTTGATTTTAAACAGGCTACATTTGATCTTATCTCCCATGGTCGCTATGTTAATCACGGCAAATTTAACATAGATACAAAAAGCTCATTTATAGCCCATGACAGATCATCCTTTAAAAGCTACAGACAGGTGCTTTTAAACGGACTTATGACCTTTGATGACAGATCGGTTTTTGAAAACAGCAGTCTTTTTGATATCAACCGTCATGGTACACTTATCTTTTTAAACCATGCCTCAGGTCTTAATAAAAACGATATTGACGTTGAGGGCAATTTAAGTCTCATTGCCACTGATTTTGTCAACAAAGGCAATATGCACATTAAAAAGGGTGGCAGACTTGAGTTGCAGAATGCGGCTGTGTGTGAAAATATGGGCACCATGCGCGAGGAGGGTGCCATCATAAATGACAGCAAAAGCTCTCTTGTGAATAAAAACATAATCTATGATGCCAAAAATCAGCGCCGCTACAAAGAATAAGTCTTTAATTTTGATATGAAAGTACAACAAAAGATGGGCATTATTAGGTACAATTGTGTACAGGATTAATCTTAGCAGAAGACATGTATTATGTTGGATAAAGAAAGCAAGCACAAACCAATCAAGTCAGCCATTATTGTATCAAAAGTCTATAAGCGTCCTGTTGCAGGCGCCATACGCGAGATAGCTTCATTTTTACAGTCTTTAGGTGTTACAGCCTATCTTGATCAGAATACCTCTGTAGGTTTTAACATTCCTGAGGTACCATGCATTTCAAGAAAGCAGATGCAAAATCAGGATCTGATCATTGTTGTAGGCGGTGACGGCTCTGTACTTGGAGCTGCAAGAACACTTGTGGATCTTAATGTGCCAGTGCTTGGAGTCAACCGTGGCCATCTTGGACTTTTAACCGATGTGTCTCCTTCACAGCTGCATCAGGCTCTAACCTCCATTGTGGCAGGCCGTTATACCAAAGAAATGCGCATGATGCTTGATGTCAGAGTCACACGTGAGAATGAAGATGGTGCAAGTGAGCTTGTAGGACAGTCTCTTGCCACCAATGAAACCGTCATTCACTCAGGTATGCTGGCGCACATGATGGTGTTTTCTGTAAGCATTGATGATAATTTTATGTATTCACTGCGTGGTGATGGCATCATTGTCAATACACCTACAGGATCAACAGCATATTCACTCTCAGCAGGCGGTCCTATTATTGAGCCGCATCTTGATGTGCTGTCACTGGTGCCTATGTTCCCGCAGTCACTTAACTGCTCACCTATTATTATTCCAGGTTCATCTGCTGTAAGAATTGATTTTGAAAGACCTGAGACTCCTGAGTGGATCAATATCAACTGTGACGGTCAGGTTACCATACGCGGCGATACCAACTGCACCGTGTCCATCTGTCAGCACAAGACACCGCTGACTTTAATCCACCCTGAAGGTTATGACTATTACAGCGTGCTGCGCCAGAAACTAGGCTGGGGACAGCAGTTATTTTAATTAGGATAAAACATGTTAGAGCATCTTGATGTAAGCAATCTGGCTCTTTCTAGTGCCTCACACATTGATTTTTACAAAGGTATGGCCTGTATTACAGGAGAGACCGGAGCTGGCAAATCACTTATTGTCGATGCTCTGTCTTTAGTGCTCGGCGCCAGGGCTGACTCTCTTGTCATACGTGATGGTATGGACAAATGCCAGGTCAGTGCCATTTTCTCTATCAAAGATAATGCAGCCTTAAAGGCAAGACTTACAGAGCTTGAGCTTGTAAATGAGGATAATGAAGATGAGCTGGTGCTGCGCCGTGTGATACAGCGCGATGGCAAATCAAGGGCTTTTGTCAACTCACAAAGCAGTACCATAAGTGTTCTAAAGGAGCTTGCTGCCTATCTTGTGTCAATACACGGACAACATGCTTCCATCAAGCTTATTGACGAGAAAAATCAGCTTAAGGTTTTAGACAGCTATGCAGGTTTAGAAAAGGAAAGTGCAGATCTTCAGGCTGCCTTTAATGCCTATAATGTCAAAAGACGTGAGCTTACAGCCCTTGCCACACTGCAAAAGGATGAGGCAGCTCTTTACAAATCGTTGCGTCATGAGCTTGAGGAGCTAAACCGCCTGGAGCTTGGTAAGGGCGATTATGAGGAGCTTGAAAAAACATTTGACTCACTGGTGCACAGAGAGCATTTAAACTCAGCTGTAACTTTGGCTCTGGGTGCGCTTGATAATGATGAGAGCAATATTATTGATATTTTAAATGCAAGACTCTCTGATCTGGTAAGAGTGGAGAATTATGCTAAAGGCACCATAGCTCCTGTAATTGAAAATCTTAACAATGCCTTATCCTATCTTGCCGATGCCAGGGAGATGCTTTCGGATATTGCTGGCAGCAGTATAGCTCAAAGCTCAATTGAAATTGAGCAGAAAATGTCCAAATGCCATGAGCTCTCACGCCGTTTTGGGGTGGCTCCTTCACAGCTGTATCTGCAAAGAGAGCAGCTGCAGCAGCGTATAGACGACTTTTTACTGCTAAAAGATAAAATCAACGCCAAGACAGCTGAGGTCAAAGCCCTGCGCGATATTTATGAAAAGAAGAGTCAGGAGCTTAGTGACAAAAGACATGAGGCTGCAGAGCGCATGTCACTTGAGGTTACAGACAAGATTCATACTCTGGCTATGCCAGATGGCATATTCAAGGTCAGCATTGAGGTGGATAATGAGTGCAAGCCGCGTGCCGAGGGCAGGGATAATGTAAGCTTTATCTTCTGTGCCAACAGAGGACAGGAGCTGCGTGCCATAGGTGATGTGGCCTCAGGCGGTGAGCTGTCCCGTCTGGCTCTTGCCATCGAGGTTTTAAGCCTCAAGCAGGAGAGCTGTCAGACTTTAATCTTTGATGAGGTCGATACAGGTATCTCAGGACGTACAGCCTCATCTGTAGGCGATCTTTTAAAGACCTTAGGCCACAAGGTACAGGTTATTACCATAACCCATCTGCCGCAGGTGGCTGCCAAGGCTACAAGCCACTATCTTGTTGCAAAATTCAACAGCTCTGATGGTGTGCAGTCTACAATAGATCTGCTCGATGTTGACGGTCGCGTGGATGAGCTGGCACGTATGATGGGTGGCAATGTGGTGACAGAGGATACTTTAAAGTCAGCTCGTTCACTGCTTGAGTCATAGCCTATGTATACAGTACGCTGGGCGCGCTTAAAGGATCTCTCGGCAGTGGCTTCAATTGAATGCAAGGCACTGCCGTATGAGGTAAGAGCCGAGCCGTGGAGCCCTTCATTTAAAGAAATGTTTTCCATCTGGCTGTGCCGTTATATGCAAAAAACCCATAGGGTGCTTCTGGCCTTTGATGATGCATCAGGCAAGGCTGTTGGTTTTTTAAGTATGGATGGCAGCAGAATCAGACCCTATATTCAGACTTTTTATGTAAGACCGGACTTTTTCAGACGTGGTGTAGGCACAGCTCTGATTTTAAAGGCAGAAGAGCTGGTGCGCCAAAACGGTGGTAAAAGGCTGGTTCTTGATGTAGAAGTGAACAATTTTAGTGCAATAGCTTTTTATCAGCGCCATAACTTTGTACAATCTAGGCTTGAAAACTCACACCTGATAAAAATGATAAAGGAGCTGTAAATGCTTAAAGTAGGTATTGTCGGAATTTCAGGACGTATGGGCCATGTTCTGTGGGACAGCGCTCTTGGTATGGATGGTCTGAAAGTTGTATGCGGTATTGACAGAAATCCATCATCTCTGCCTCTTGGCTGTAATGTAGAGGTGGTCGGCAACCCATCAGCTTTAAGCTCTGTGCCTGATCTGTTTATTGATTTTACCCGTCCTGAATGTTCACTGTCAGTACTTGAGTATGCCAAGGCCAATAATGTTAAGGTAGTGCTTGGCACCACTGGTTTTGATGATGATCAAAAGGCTCTGATTAAAGACTATGCCAAACACATACCAATTGTTTTTGCAGCCAACTTCTCTGTAGGTATCAATATACTTTTATCACTTATTAAAAAGACTGCATCTATTATGCAGGATGCCGATATTGAAATTGTTGAGGCTCATCACCGCTATAAGGTAGACTGTCCATCTGGTACAGCTCTGGCTATGGGTGAGGCAGCTGCCGCCGGACGCAATGTGCTGCTGCGTGATGTTATGGTATCAGGCCGTGATGGTATTACAGGTGCCAGACAGTATGGCACTATAGGTTTTAGCTCAATCCGCGGTGGCGATATTGTAGGCGATCATGAGGTGATGTTCTGCACAGATGGTGAGATAGTGTCTTTAAATCACAAGGCCTCATCCCGTGCCACCTTTGCCCGCGGTGCTCTGCAGTCTGCCATGTGGCTTGCAGATAAAAAGCCTGGTCTTTATTCTATGAAAGAAGTTTTGGATCTGCAGAAGATCTAAAATCACATCATGTGCTCTGCCTGCACGAAATTAGCTTTTGTGCAGGTTTTTTATGCCTAAAATCCCTGTATAAAGCCATAAGAAGACAGCTACAGTTAGCCTTGAGCGCCTTGCTATTAGTAAGGTTAGGATGTAGCTAAGAGCCTATTTGTGTTCCTGTCATAATCACTTAACTGGCACTTTGCAAATGTAAAAGGCTTGAGCTAAAAAAGTCGCATAATCTAATGCGGCTTTTGAACTTGTACAAAAAACTAAGAGCACTAGGCTTTAATCTTAAACTCGGAGAGATCTGCTACAACCTGATTGAGCGTGTCTGAGGCTTTGACCACAAAATCATTGTTGGTGCTTGACTGCTCGGCAACCTCTTGAGCAATATTGGTTACATCCTGCATGTTGGTTGAGATCTCGGCAGTAGCGGCAGTCTGCTCCTCAGCAGCTGTAGCAATCTGAGCCACCTGAGTATTAACATTCTGGGCATGCTCAATAATATTCTGCAGAATATCCTGTAGTTTGGCAGCTCTTTGAGCCACATTGTCCATGTTGTTGACGCTAAGAGCCATAGACTCTGAGGCCACATTGGCATCATTTTGAATATTATTGACCATATTGGAAATCTCCTGTGTGGAGCGTGAGGTTCTTGAGGCAAGAGCACGTACCTCATCGGCAACCACAGCAAAGCCACGTCCGGCCTCACCGGCTCGGGCAGCCTCAATTGCGGCATTGAGAGCAAGGAGGTTGGTCTGTGCGGCAATTTCCTCAATGGTATTTACAATAGAGCCAATGTTTTGAGCCTGAGTGAGCAGGGTGGCAATATGATCAGCATCCTTTTTAGTCTGCGAAACCTGATCATGAATAGAGTTTACAGTCTCCTCCACAGTTGCTACACCATCTTGTGTAATATCACGAGCCTTGTTGGCAGCATCATTGGCATTGTGACAGTTCTTGGCAATATCAACAGTGGTTGATGACATCTGATCGGTAGCGGCAGCTACTGTAATAGCTCTGTTTTCGCAGTTGTGGGCCAGCTCTGAGATATGCTCTGAGCTTGTACGCATGGTGTCTGATCTGAGTGAGAGATCGCCTACAGTGGTTACAATATTGAAAATCTTGTTGTTGAGTTTTACACGCATATTCTCAAGATTCTGGTTAAGAATACCAAACTCATCAGTGGTACTGGCCACAATTTTCTCTGAGAGATCTGAATTTGCCATCTGAGTTACCTTGTCGATGGAGTAGCGCAAATTCATATCGATATTGGCAGAGACCACAAAGGCTGCAAGAAGTGAAAATATATTAACAATGGCAGCTAGGGTCAGAATATAGTAGATAGGTTTGTATGATGAGAGGGTATTGGCACGCTCGGTGGCAATGGCAATCTGCATGCCTACAGCGTCCTGTAGGTTATGGAAGCTGCTGACAACATAGTTGTTAAGACGTCTGTCATAGGCATCCTGTGCCTCGCGTACACGACCTGAGTCAATTAAATATATAAGCTCATTTCTGTAGGTAGTGATGTATTTTTTAAGATTGTCCTTAACTGTGCCAATCTGTTTTTCATAGCCTTGTGATATTAGAGCATCATGAGTCTCCTGTGCTCTTTTTATATATTCTTCAACGGCCCTTGAATCAACTTCTTTTTCTTTAATAGCAGTCTGAATCATAGAATGCAGGTCAAAAAGGGCATCCTGTGCAGCATCTGTTATGCCATAACGCAGTTCAAGAGTATCATGCACTTTGTCTGCAACTAATACAGAGTCATACATTTTCTTGGCAGTATAGCCAGAGACCATGGTGGTAAGAATAATAATGACAGAGAATAGTAAAATCAGCTTTACTCTGACTTTTAAATTTAAAAAGGCCTTAATCATAAAAAAACTCCGAATACACGAAGAAAATGTACATAATAATTAGTGGACAATATTTTTATATTTTCTAACTTTTGTCAAAAAAAGTATTTATTTTCAGATCTTTTTTGTGATTAAAATGCTGTTATTTATAAGTTTTATTGACGACTACGTTTTGATTGTCAGGCCAGATGCGTGAAATACAAGTAAATAAAATGTTGATTTATATATAAAAAATAATTTATAAAACATTGACTTTTGTAAGTGAAAAATTTGGCTTAGATCATAACTTGTATTTTAGATTGCATACATTTTTGTACTTTTTAAATGTTATTGAGAAAAAGAATAAGCCATGCACAGCATGGCTTACTGGAGTTGTCTTAAATTTTATATGAGGTAGTGATTTAGATTACGCCCTGAGCAATCATGGTATCGGCAACCTTTCTAAATCCTGCAATGTTGGCACCTAAAACGAGGTTACCCTTGTCACCAAACTCAATTGAGGTCTGATAGGCATTGTTGTGGATGTTGACCATGATCTGATGTAGCTTGCTGTCAACCTCATCAAAGGTCCATGAGCACATGCCTGCATTCTGCTCCATCTCAAGCTGTGAGGTGGCAACACCGCCAGCGTTGGCTGCTTTGGCAGGGCCGTAGGCAATACCTGATGCTAAGAAGGCATTGATAGCTTCAATTGATGAAGGCATGTTGGCACCTTCTGCTACGCACTTACAGCCGTTTGCTAGCAGACACTTTGCATCCTCAAGATTAAGCTCATTCTGTGTGGCACATGGGAAGGCTGCATAGCATGGTACTGACCATACATTGTTGCGACCTTGTGCATACTCTGATACAGGTGTGTACTTGGCGGTAGGTACGAGCTCAGCATAACGGGTCAGTGAAGCTCTTTCAACTTCCTTGACCTGTTGCAGGATCTCAACATCAATACCGTTTTTATCATAAATCATGCCGCGTGAGTCTGATACAGTAACAGGGATAGCACCAATCTGCTTTAATTTCTGACAGCAGTAAATTGCTACGTTGCCGGCACCAGAGACTGCACAGGCCTTACCCTCAAGGCTCTCCCCACGGGTCTTTAACATCTCCTGAGCAAAGTATACAGTACCATAGCCTGTAGCCTCAGTACGGGCCAGTGAGCCGCCATAGGTCAGACCTTTGCCTGTTAGCACACCTTCATATGATGTGGTCAGACGCTTGAAGGCTCCGTATAAATAACCGATTTCACGGCCGCCTACACCAATATCACCGGCTGGCACATCAATAGTAGCGCCGATGTAACGATGGAGCTGTACCATAAAGGCCTGGCAGAAACGCATGATTTCATTGTCTGACTTGCCCTTTGGATCAAAGTCGGCACCGCCCTTGGCACCACCGATTGGGGTACCAGTCAGTGAGTTTTTGAAAATCTGTTCAAAACCTAAAAACTTTAATACGCTTTCATTTACAGTAGGGTGGAAGCGCAGACCACCTTTGTAAGGACCAATGGCAGAATTAAACTGAATACGGTAACCACGGTTAACCTGGATCTCACCTTTGTCATCAAGCCACTCAACTTTAAACTGGAATGAACGCTCAGGTACGGTGATTCTTTCTAGGATCTTGTGCTTCTGATAGGCAGGATTTTTATCGAGGGCAGGCTGCAGGGTTACTAAAACCTCCTGAACTGCCTGTAAAAATTCTGGCTGATATGGGTAACGGCTGGATAGCTCTTCAAAGATCTGTTGTGAATAAGACATTTTAATTCTCCATTAGATTGAAAATATGTGATCTAAACCACGTCACTAATGTAAACTCTATACGCCTTGTGTGCAATAAAAATAAGCTAGACTAACTAAAAAAAGCAGGTTTTGCGCAAAAAAAATGCTTATTTTTTAAAAATTGCACCCAAATGGATATGGGTTTTTGATAAAAAGTTTAATTTTGAGCTAAAAAGTCCCTGTACAAAGTCATCAAAATAGCATTAAAAATTCAAATAATTTATTTAAATATATGATAAATAAAATATTTTATTTAATATGTCCTTACAGAATTTAATTGAGACCATGTCAAAAACAGTCGCACTAAAAAAGAACGTTAACAAATTTTCATTTTAAATTAAAATGGTTAATCGGCTTTTGGGACATAAATATCACATTTGTCTTAAAAGAGGCCATAGGCAGATTACAGGTGCAGATAACAAAATGAGGATAATATGAGAGTAAGATTAAGATCTTTTAGCTGTAAAGATCTGTATCAGTGTGCATCTTTAGTGCGCAGTGCCTGGTATTTAAATGATGATGGCCCTATGCGCTACAAGCTTATGCTCGCAGCACGCTATTTTATAAGCTGCCTTAAAGACTCAAATCTGTGTTTTGTGGCAGCTGAGGGTAAAAAAGTACATGCCCTCGTGCTTTTAGCTGCTCACCATAACAAAGATAAGATCTCATGGCTTAAGACGGCCTTTCTTGGTCCTGTCTTAAAGCTGCTTGATTTTAGCTGTAAAAGACTCTCCTACCTTAGCAGCGATTATGCCTATGATGAAAAATACAAAGAGCAGTATGCCTATATGCACGACATTGTCCTGCAGAATAAGATTAAAGGCTGTGAGCTTTTGCTTATTATAAGTGATAAAGAGCTCAAAGGTCTTGGCAGTCACCTTATAAGGGTATGCGAGCGCCTTGCCTTTTTACACCATGAGCCATGTCTTTATCTTTTAACCGATGAGAGCTGCAATTACACCTTCTATCAGAGACATAACTACACAGCATGTTTTGAACAGGAGCTTGATTTTAGTATTGCAGGTGAGCGAAGGCATATTCAAAAATGTTTTATTTATAAAAAGGATTTAAAGGTATAGCAGATCTGAAAATTAAATAACCCTAAGGCACAAAGCTATGGCTTGATCATGGGCTAGGCTTTTGCAGTGTGTTTTGGTATTAAAGAATTATAGCGGGGGCAAAAACTGCGGGCGAAAAAAAAAAGCACTTTTAAAAAGTGCTCGTGGCGGATGGGGTGAGATTCGAACTCACGGAGGGCGTAAACCCTCGACGGTTTTCAAGACCGTTGCATTCAACCGCTCTGCCACCCATCCAAATTGTGGTGCCCATTATACTTAATAATTTTGCAATTGCAAGCACTAATTTTAAAAAAATTTAATAAAAATCATGACACTGAACCTAAAAGTCTAAAAATCAGCCTTATTTATCTGCTTTGTGTCACTTTTAAAAAAAATTAAATTTATAGTACTGAGGAATTTATATGCATAGTTTTTGATCTTATATGCTCGCGTACAGCCACTTTGTAGCTCTCAATATTCTCAATGGCATCAAATACAGGCAAAGAGAGGGCCTGCATAATAAGATCCATGGAGTTATAGCCCAAATCATCTGGCTCGGCTATAGTATTTTTAAGCACCAGATATTCACCGCTCTTTTTGTCTTTGACAAAGCACAGGGCATTGTCATGCATGGCTCTTTTGAGCTGCTTGGAGTTTAGATGTAGATTTTTTGTCTGCAAAAGACACAAAAGCGATCTTTTAATAATGTTAGAGAAATTGGCTAAAAAGAAATGTCCTGCCATAAGATCGCGGTAATTTAAATGACTGCCATGTCTGACATCTGGCAGATTTGGATTTCTATAGCTTTCTTTAAAATCCCAGAGCTTTTTGAGCTTCTGATAGATAGAGGCAATATTGCTCTCAAGATTGGTTATAACCACAAAGTAGCCTGCAAAGACGCCATATTTTGAGTACTGAGTATGATCAATACTCAAAAGTCCCGGGGCTGAGTGCTTTAATTTTATAAAGCGCATAAGTGAGCTTGATAAAAGCTCCTCATCAAGTAATCCTGTGCTGTTTATATCCTGATCTGACATATCCACAAGATTGGAGGCGGCGCGCCACTGCTTTTCAAGACGCCACAGATCATGGGCTCTTTTGCTCTTTGAATAGATAATAAATATTTTACAGTCAAGTATTATGCGGCTGCCAAACTGCCTTATGGTCAAAGGCTCCTTTACCTGCCTGTAGCGCCAGGAGCTGTCACCGTCGGCACTGCGTCCTTTTTTAAATTTGCCCTTGAGAAGCAGTGACTGCCTGCGTACACTTAGCTTGTAGAGATTTGAGCATAGAATGTAAGGACACTTTTCCTTTTCAAGGTGATAGATATACTCTCTTTTATTAAGCTCGGTGTCGGCCACAAAGGTAAAAGAGGCATAACGGGCTGTGGTGTTTTTAACATAGAGCACGCGGCTTAGCATATCATCGCGGTTGATTTTATCACCAGGCAGGATCTGATTGAGATGATAGTCAAGAGGAATGTAATTGCCATCTAAAGTCAGACCTAAAACACATTGATTTTCTATAAGCGCACCGTTTAAGGGTGAGTTTTTAATATGCTGGAAATTAAGCTTTGTTAAATAATAGGTGACATTGCTTTTATCTACAAGATTGTGCATAACAAGATTTTTATTAAGCTGTCTTGAGATCTGATAGGCCCTTGAGGCTAAAAAGGTCAGAGCCTGCGGGGCTTTATCTAGAAGAATATGGCTAAAATCAAAGATATGATTGCGCTCAGGGCTTACAAACTGACACTCATCATCATTGATACGCTCTGCTGTCATATAAAAAAACAGATCCTCAAAGTTTTCAATGGAACTGTAAGCCTTCAAATCCGTGATTATCTGATCGCATTTTAGCTTTTCATAGACATAGCGCAGGGCAAAAAAGCTGTAGTTAATGCGCAAAAAAGAGCGAGCAACTTTAGATGGTGTCAGGGTCTGTGTCTTTTTAGCCTCTGTTTGCAGCTGATAGCTAAAGTAATTTATATCATGACGCACCTGCGATAAAAACAAAGGATCGGCAAGCTTTTCTTGGCTGACATGACCATAGGATTTTAAAGAGCGCGTTGTACTTTTTTTGGTGACAGGATCTCTGTAGCCTGAGACGATGGAGCCATATTCAAGACCATTGGCGGCCTTTATCAGTCTAAATCTTATAGCCATATACAACCTGCAGATAATGGGCAATAAAAGATGTATGTGAAGCACATAATGAGTATAATTTTATTAAAAAAATTATACTACAGATATAAATGGAATATAATAAAAAAATGAAGTCAAAAAATACCTTGTTAATCGTGATTGTTTAATTTTTACGCGTAAATGTCTGTAGTATAAACTTTAAGTAAATTTAATCTTATACTACACATATATTTAATCATACTATAAATAAATTATTGTAATAAATGAGAAAATTAAAATTATTGTAGTATAAAATGTGGCAAAAAAGTCTAAAATTAAACGTGATTATAATCACAAATTTTATCAACACAGTGTTTTAATCTTCATCGTGTGTTCAAAACAGGTAAAGATTATGACAGTAGATAGCAAAGCAGGTATTGAGGCCTGCAATTTCAATCTGGTCAACATTGCAGATGTTGTATCTTTATATTATGAAAATAAAATAGAGCGCAGCAACGACAAATATGCCATAGCCTTTGGCACCTCAGGTCACAGAGGCAGCTCACGTGATGGCACCTATACCAGAGCGCACATTGAGGCATTAACCCAGGCCATTGTCATTTTAAGAGATAAATGGGGCCACACAGGACCTGTCTTTTTGGGCCATGATACCCATGCCTTATCAGAGTGTGCCTATAAAACAGCCCTTGAGGTTTTATGCGCCAATAGAGTAGATACAGTTGTAGCCTGCAATTTTGAAGTCACCCCAACCCCTGTTATTTCACGTCAGATAGTAAAACATAATTTAAACAGTGACAGATTGTCAGACGGCATTATTATAACCCCTTCCCACAATCCTCCAGAGGACGGTGGCTTTAAGTACAATCCACCTCACGGCGGTCCTGCCTCTACCTATTACACAAGGCAGATTGAGACACTGGCCAATGAGATTTTAAAGGATGGTAATAAAGCTGTCGTCAGCCTGCCATGGAATGAGGCTGTCAAATCTGAGTATGTGCATTTTAAAAATATGCAGCATGACTATGTAGAAGATCTGGCCTTAACCATCAATATGCAGGAAATTGCCGCATCCAATATTGCTCTTGCAGTCAATCCTCAGGGTGGCAGCTCACTTGCCTACTGGCAGGAGATTGAGGATTTCTACGGTATTAGACTTAATATTGTCAACAAGAGAATAGACTCATCCTTCTCCTTTATGCCATACGATTATGACGGCAAGATCAGAATGGACTGCATGTCTCCTTATACCATGAAGCCTTTAACCTCAATGACAGACAGTTTTGATTTTGCCATAGCCAATGATCCTGATGCCGATAGGCATGGTGTGGTGACTAAAAAGGGTCTGGTCAACTCCAATCATTATTTATGCTGCATGATGCATTATCTGCTGCAAAGCCGCAAAAAGTGGCCGCAGGGCAGAGCTGTGGGTAAAACCATTGGGGCTTCATTGATGATGGACAGCATTATAAAAAGCAGCAATTTTAACGTCTATGAAACCCCGATTGGCTTTAAGTGGTTCTCTCAGGGGCTTTTTGCAACCGATCTGGTCTTTGGCTGTGAAGAGAGCGCAGGTGCCTCCTTCCTTGATTTTAACGGTGTGCCTTTTGTAACCGACAAGGATGGCTTTACAGCAGGTCTTATTGGTGCCGAGCTCATGGCTGCAAGCTCTATGAGCATTGATGAGTACTATGCCTATTTGCAGAGCTGCTTTGGTGAATTTTTCTACGGCCGTGATGATGTGCCAATTACTAAAGAGCAAAAAGAGGCTTTTAAGTCCTTAAATGAAAGCTCAATAAGCAAAGATACCCTGGCAGGCTCCAAGATCACAAAAGTTTTGGTCAAAGCCCCAGGTAACAATGAGGATATAGGCGGTATCAAGGTGGTGTGTGAAGACGGCTTTTTCTCTGCCCGTCCATCTGGTACTGAGAATTTATACAAGATTTACTATGAGTCATCAAAGAGCAGCTCTCATGCCAAGGAGCTGCACGATGATGCAGTTTATATTGTAAACAAGGCCACTGGTCTTTAACCGTTATAGGAGTTTTTATGTTAGTCAGATTTTTAGGTACAGCAGCCTCAGAGGGTATTCCCAATCCTTTTTGCAACTGCAAGATCTGCACTCTGGCCAGAGAGCAGGGCGGCAAAAATGTAAGAAGCAGAGCCTCTGTCATGGTTGATGACTGCATTCAGATTGATATGTCACCTGAGTGGTCAGCACAGCTGACCCGTGAGGGGCTTAGCGCAAGAGGCGTGCACACCACACTCTTTACCCATACCCATCCTGATCATTTCAATGTAGGCGAATTTGTCTCAAGATGCGTAAACTTTGGCTATAACATTGACAGCCCTATGTATGTCTTTGGCAATGACTGTGCCATCAAGGGCGCCTTTAATGCGCTTGACGGTTTAGGCGGTGACAGATTTGTGCTTAAGGTTGTAGCTCCTTTTATGAGCTTTGAGCATATGGGTTATACCATAACCCCTATTCTTGCCAATCATGCCCGTATGGAGCTGTGCTACAACTACATAATACAAAAAGACGGCAGGACCTTCCTCTATGGCCTGGACAGCGGTTACCTGCCAGAGTGCTCATTTGAGTTTTTAGCAAAATACACTATCGATCTTGCCGTCTTTGAGTGCACCTATGCCGACTATATTGAAGGTGTCAAATCCGACAATCATCTGAACTTTGCCTCACTTTTTGCCCAGTGCAAGAGATTAAGGGATATGGGAGTGTTGACAGAGCACAGCAAAGTCTATGCCTCCCACGTCTCGCACTCCTCTGCCATGACTCATGAGGAGATTGAGCAGAGAGTTAAAGACTGCGGTATTGAAGTTGCCTTTGATGGATTGAAGTTAAACGTTTAGGAGATTTTTTATGAAAGTGGTTATGGCACGCCTGATGGCGATGATGTTTGTACAGTATGTGGTACAGGGAGCCTGGGTTTTAACCCTGGGTCTGGTTTTAAGTTCCTATAATATGGCTGATATTATTGGCAACGCCTATGCAGTTTTAGGTGTGGCTACAATTTTATCTCCTATGTTTGTAGGTATGGTGGCAGACAGATTCTTTGCCACAGAAAAGGTTTTAGCCCTGATGCATCTGCTACTTGCAGCTGTGGTCTATCTTACCTCCATGTTTATTGTAGGTGAGAACAAGATGATGGTGCTTGCAGGTTTATTCTTTGTAGGCCTTATCTATTATCCTACAGTGGCTCTGACCAATTCTATTGCCTTCTCTCACGTTGATGGCTCACGTCACTTCCCTGTCATCCGTATGTTTGGCTCTATAGGTTATGTAGCCTTAGGTCTGTTCATTGGCGAGATGGGCTGGTCTGGTGATGTAATGACCTGGTATGTAGCCTCTATCACTGCTCTTATTATGTCAGCCTACTGTCTGACACTGCCACATACTCCACCTAAGATGGCAGGTCGTGAGTTCTCCATGCGCGATCTTTTATGTCTTGATGCCTTTGCGCTCTTTAAAGACAAATACTTTACCATCATGATGCTCTCAATTTTAGTGCTCATGGTGCCAAAGACAGCATACTCCGCCTATATTCCAGTATTTTTAAAGGCTATTGGCTTTGACAATGCCGCTTCTATGATGCAGATTGGCGTGGCCATGGAAGTGCTCTTTGTATTCTTAATTCCATTCTTCCTGTTAAAGTTTGGCTTTAAGGTTACTTTAATGACAGGCATGATCTGCTGGGCTATACGCTCTGCCTTATTTGCTGAAGCTGCAGTCTCTGGCAATACCATGCTGGTTATTATAGGTCTTGTGCTGCAGGGTATCTGCTGGGACTTCTTCTTCTCTGTTGCCGACATTTATGCTGACAAGAAGGCAGGTGAGAATATCAAGGCTCAGGCTCAGTCACTGCGCTTTATTGCCTCAAACGGTGTAGGTCTGTTCTTTGCCTCATCAGTCTGCGGCTATATCTTCAACTCACAGGTAAGTGATACCTCAGCTGCAGGTCTGCCACAGTGGTACAGCTTCTGGTATATAGCAGGAGCCATTGCCGCCGCTGTCTTTGTTGCCTTCCTGGTATTCTTTAAAGATGACGTAAGCAACAGTCAGGAGAGCAAATAGCACTTTGTAACGAGGTAGGGTTATGCTGACATTATTAAATCTTATATCAGGTGTAGCTATGCTCTCATGGGGCATCTACATGACAAAAAGCGGAATGCTAAGAACCTTTGGTGACAAGATTAATGTCTTTTTAAGCAAAAGCCTTACCTCAAGGCTGTGGATGTTAAACTCGATGTTCTCGGGCGTGGCTATTACCGCCCTGGTACAGAGTTCAAATGCCACAGCCATGCTTGTATCATCATTTTTATCCAAAAATCTTATTGCACTGACCCCATCTTTGGTGATTATGCTAGGTGCCAATGTGGGCTCAGCGCTTATGGCCAGAATCTTAACCTTTGATCTGTCCTTTTTATGTCCTGTACTTTTATCTGTTGGCATCTTTTTATTTCTGAGCCGCAGACAAAGTAAGGTGGGCAAGGCCGGCCGTATTTTAATCGGCCTTGGTATTATTCTTTTAGCCCTTGAGATAATAGTCAGCACCACAAGACCTATAGCGCAGTCTAATACTATGCAGCTAATTCTCTCATCACTTAGTGGTGAGTTTACCATCTGCATTATCTTTGGTGCGCTGTTGGCTATAATCTGCTATTCATCGCTTGCTGCTGTGATTTTAACATCTTCACTGTGTGCAGCGCAGTCACTTGATCTGCTCTCTGCCTTATTTTTGGTTATAGGCGCCAATCTTGGCAGCTGCGCACTGGAGATTTTAGGCTCGCTAAGTCAGGGAACAGGGGCTAAAAGAGTAATGCTTGGCAACTTTTTATTCAAAGCCACGCTGGCACTAATCTATATAGTATTGCTGCAAAGCAGTGATTTTTACAGACTTGATATGGATGAGTCGCAGGAGGTTATCTGGTTTCATGTAACCTTTAATTTAAGTGCACTGGCTCTGATGCTGCCGCTGTCATCACTGTATGCTAAAGCTCTGATGCATTTAATAGCAGATGTAAAGATTCAAAGTATTGATGAGACTGAGCCTGTGTATCTTGATACTGGTGCTCTTGGCAATGCACCTTTGGCTCGTATCAATGCCATAAAGGAGATTTTACGCCTGGGTGGTTTTTTACATGAAATGCTGCAGCTTTTTGAGCTGTCACTTACAGGCAAGACAGGGCATTCGCAGCGTATTGAGCAAAGGGCGCATGTCATTGAGATGTTATCTATAAAGGTAAGGCAGTATCTAAATGCCATAGATGATGGCGTGATGTCACATGATGAGGGCTATTATCAGACGGTGGGAGCTTTAATCTCATGCATACAGGGCAGCGATCTTATAAAAAGAATGCAGTCTGATGTGAGTTTTTTAAATCACAGCAGGGATCATAATTTCTCGGCCTATGCCCGATCGGATCTGATTAAGCTTTGTAAAAATGCCAATGAAAATCTGGCAGTTGCCTTAAATGCGCTGATGACTGGCTCTGATGAGTATGTATCACAGCTTATGCAGAGCAAGATAAAGTACAGAAAAATGACAGAGAAGTATACTATAAGGCAGATGAATGCTCAGACACAGGAAAGTGACGGGGCTGATATAAGTGCCATTGTGGTGGGTATTATAGGCGATCTGCGCCAGCTTAATGCCATATTCTGTGCCATAGGTAAAAAAAGCGGCGCCATGGCATCAGCCCCTGAGAGCGATACAGCTATGCTCTCAGATCTGTCATAACAGAGTGTAGTGAATCAACACTTAGCACACATAGTATAAAGGTGGTAGCAATAGCGCCTGTTTTGCGACTATACTATGGACAGTCAATGGTCATACTGTAGACATCCTGCACAAAGGTAAAATTGTTATCAAGACTTACAATATTCTCGCGCACCTTGTGCATGCCCACACGATGATAGAAGTTGGCGCTTTTATTGTGACTGCTGACATTAAGCTCAAGTATGACCTGCTCATTGTGATGCCGCTCTTTTATATAAGAGACAACCCTGTCAAACAGAGCACTGCCAAGGCCATTATTCTGTCTTGGCGCTGTAACATAGATTTTTGTCAGATGATAAAGCTCAGGCCCTTCTTGTGTGACACAGACAAAGCCCAGGCATACACCATCCTCTTTAGCCACAAAGGTACACTGCACGTCATCTTCAGATACTAAAGTGCTGCCCTGTGCATAATGCAGATCCTGCATGTAGTCAATCTCTTCGGTACTGTGCACATTATAGTAGTCGGCGCCAAGATTCTTCTGAGCTATAGCATCTATAGCCTCAAAATCGCTGTGCGTAGCTGTAACAATTTCTATCATAAACTCTCCTCTTTTTATAAACTTAGTTAAGTTTTGTAAAAAGAGCAATAAAAAAGGCCTGCTTTTAGAGTAATTTTGCTAGATCACTCAAAAACAGGCCCTTTTTTGATTAAAGAGTTTTAGTCTTTAATCATGGCATGTAATTCCTGCAATGAATGGACATTGTTGTATTCATTTTCAGAAACGGCCTCAAGGGCGGCAAAGGCTGCATTCATGGTGGTGCAGTAGGAAATATTGTACTGCAGGGCGCCACGGCGCAGAGCTCTTGAGTCAAGTACTGACTGACGACCTTCTGTGGTATTGATTACCCAGTCGTAGTTTTTGGACTTGATGCCATCTAAAATATTAGGACGGCCTTCATAGACCTTCTTGACAAGCTTAACCTCCAAACCTGCATCCTTTAGAGTCTTGTAGGTGCCGCCTGTGGCATCGAGGCTGAAGCCTGCCTCAATTAAGAGACGGCCAAGCTCTGGCAGACGGTGCTTGTCTGAATTTCTGATAGACAGCAGGGCGCGGCCTTTTCTTACCACAGGGCTTGAGGCTGCAAGCTGTGCCTTGGCAAAGGCCTCAGGGAAGAGCTTGGCTGTACCCATAACCTCACCTGTAGATCTCATCTCAGGGCCTAAAATAGGATCTGAGCCTGGGAATTTATGGAAAGGCATAACCACTTCTTTTACAGAGTAGTAAGGTGGGTTAATCTGTGAAGTTATACCCTGATCTTTAAGACTCTGACCTACCATGATACGGGCTGCAATCTTGGCAAGTGGCAGACCTGTGGCCTTGGATACAAATGGCACAGTACGGGCGGCACGAGGGTTAACCTCAATCAGGTAGATCTTATCCTCACGCACTGCAAGCTGCACATTCATAAGACCTTTAACATCAAGCTCGAGGGCCAGATCGCGGCTTAAATTGGCAATACGCTTTTGAATGTCGCGGGAGAGATGCCATGGTGGCAGAACGCAGGAGGCATCACCTGAGTGCACACCGCACTCCTCAACGTGCTCCATAATACCGCCTATTATCACATCCTTGCCGTCACAGACAGCATCGACGTCAATCTCTGTAGCCTGATCTAAAAACTTGTCTAAAAGCACAGGAGCCTTGTTTGAAACCTTGACAGCCTCATTGAAGTAGCGGCGCAGATCCTCCTCATCATACACAACTTCCATGGCACGGCCGCCAAGCACATATGATGGTCTTACAACTAAAGGATAGCCAATCTTGGAGGCAATAGCTACGGCCTGATTTAAAGAGGTAGCTGTGCCGTTTTCAGGCTGCAGCAACTGCAGCTTCTCTACAGCTTCCTGGAAACGCTGACGATCTTCGGCTCTGTCGATAGCATCAGGTGAAGTACCAATAATAGGTACACCTGCAGCCTCAAGATCGCGGGCCAGCTTGAGCGGAGTCTGGCCGCCAAACTGCACAATAACACCCACAGGCTTTTCAATGCGGGCAATCTCAAGCACATCCTCTAAGGTCACTGGCTCAAAGTACAGTCTGTCTGAGATATCATAGTCTGTTGATACAGTCTCAGGGTTGCAGTTGACCATAATGGTCTCATAGCCATCCTCGCGCAGAGCCATGGAGGCATGTACACAGCAGTAGTCAAATTCAATACCCTGACCAATACGGTTAGGACCGCCGCCTAACACAATAATCTTCTTTTTATCTGTAGGATTTGACTCACACTCCTGCTCATAGGTTGAGTACATATAGGCAGTTGAGGTGGCAAATTCTGCTGCACAGGTATCCACTCTCTTGTAGGTAGGGTAGATATCAAACAGCCAGCGGCGCTCGCGCACCTGCTCTTCAGATACATTTAAAAGCTCGCCAAGACGGGCATCTGAAAAGCCCTTGCTCTTGAGCTCCTGCATATAGGTGGCGTCAATGGCCTTTAGGGTCTTGCCGTCAAGTGACTTTTCAATATCGATAATATCTTTTATCTGTGTGAGGAACCATGGGTCAATAGCTGTGTAGTTGAAAACCTCCTCTACAGTCATACCCATGCGGAAGGCATCACCTAAATACCAGATACGGTGGGCGCCTGCATCCTCAAGTTCGTGCAGCACCTTGGTGCGGGCCTCTTTTGAGTTCATGTCAATGCGTGAATCAAAGCCGTTCTTGCCAGTCTCAAGTCCACGCAGAGCTTTTTGCAGTGACTCCTGGAAGGTGCGACCGATGGCCATAACCTCACCTACAGATTTCATCTGTGTAGTCAGACGGTCATTGGAATTTGGGAACTTCTCAAAGTTAAAGCGCGGTACCTTGGTGACTACATAGTCAATTGACGGCTCAAATGAGGCTGGTGTCTTGCCACTGGTAATATCATTGCCAAGCTCATCTAGGGTATAGCCTATGGCAAGTTTGGCTGCAATCTTGGCAATAGGGAAGCCTGTAGCCTTTGAGGCCAGGGCTGATGAGCGTGATACACGAGGGTTCATCTCAATGATAACCATACGGCCTGTCTTTGGACAGATACCAAACTGTACGTTGGAGCCGCCGGTTTCAACGCCAATCTCGCGCAGTACGGCCATAGCCGCATCACGCATGATCTGATATTCCTTGTCAGTTAATGTCTGAGCCGGAGCCACAGTAATGGAGTCGCCGGTGTGAATACCCATAGGATCGAGGTTTTCAATGGAGCAGACAATGATGCAGTTATCCTTTCTGTCACGCACCACTTCCATCTCAAACTCTTTCCAGCCAATAAGTGACTCGTCAATTAAAAGCTCGTGGGTAGGGGAGCTGTCAAGACCCTTCTGGCAGATAGCCTCAAACTCCTCAGGGTTGTAGGCAATACCGCCTCCGGTGCCGCCCATGGTAAAGGACGGTCTGATGATACAAGGGAAACCAACCTCGCTCTGTACTTCCCAGGCCTCGGCCAAAGAGTGGGCAATACCTGATTTTGGACAGGAGAGGCCTATTTTCTTCATGGCCTCGTCAAAGCGCTCACGGTTTTCAGCCTTGTCGATGGTGTCGGCATTGGCACCAATCATCTCGACATTGTATTTTTCAAGTACGCCGTGACGCTCTAAATCAAGAGCGCAGTTGAGAGCTGTCTGGCCGCCCATGGTAGGCAGTACGGCATCAGGACGCTCCTTTTCAATAATCTTCTCAACAACCTGCCAGTGTATAGGCTCGATATAGGTGGCATCTGCAATATTAGGATCGGTCATGATGGTGGCCGGATTTGAGTTTACAAGAATTACTCTGTAACCCTCTTCCTTGAGCGCACGACAGGCCTGGGTTCCTGAATAGTCAAATTCACAGGCCTGACCGATGACAATAGGGCCTGCACCAAGAATCAATATACTTTTAAGGTCAGTACGTTTTGGCATTTAATCAACCTGCTTTAGATATTTCTGTACTTGCACATTAAATCAATAAAGTGATCAAAGAGCATGCTGCTCTCATGAGGACCTGGGCTTGCCTCAGGATGTCCCTGGAAGCTAAAGGCCGGAGCATCGGTTCTTTCAATGCCCTGCAGTGAACCGTCAAACAATGAGACAAAGGTGACCTTGACATTGTCTGGCAGTGTATCCTTGTCCACACAGAAGCCGTGGTTCTGTGAGGTTATATACACAAGTGAGGTAGCCTCATCACGTACAGGATGGTTGGCACCGTGATGACCAAACTTCATCTTGATGGTTCTGGCACCTGATGCCAGGCCTAAAAGCTGATGGCCAAGGCAGATGCCAAACAGAGGAATCTTTTTGTCTAAAAACTCTTTTATAGCCTCGATGGCATAGGTACAAGGCTCAGGATCACCAGGACCGTTTGACAGGAAGATGCCATCTGGATTCATGGCAATAACCTCAGAGGCAGGAGTTGTTGCAGGTACCACAGTTATATTGCAGCCGCGGGAGGCGAGCATACGCAATATATTCTTCTTGATGCCAAAATCATAGGCCACAACGTTAAAGCGTCCCTGCTCAAGCTCACCATAACCTGTGCCTAACTGCCACTCAGTCTGTGTAAAGATGTATTTTTCCTTGGTGGTTACAACTTTGGCCAGATCCATGCCCTTTAGACCTTCAAAGGAGCGGGCCATTTCCACAGCCTTGGCTGCATCAATGCGCGGATCTGTTGTCAGACAGCCGTTCTGTGCACCTTTTTCACGTATGATGCGGGTCAGCATTCTGGTGTCAATACCGCAGATACCTGGTTTTTTATGCTTTTCTAAAAAATCGCTAAGAGAGTATTGAGATCTGAAATTGGAACTTACCATTGACAGGTCACGTACAATAAGACCCTGGGCGCATACGCCTGAAGATTCAAAATCTTCATCATTGGTACCGTAGTTGCCAATATGCGGATAGGTAAGAGTTACTAATTGTTTGGTATATGAAGGATCAGTTAATATTTCCTGATAGCCCGTCATGGATGTGTTAAAGACCACTTCGCCTATTTCGGTCACGCCCTTGGCGCCAAATGCTTTACCTTTAAAGACTGTGCCGTCAGCGAGTGCAAGGATTGCGGAAGTAATGACCACAAAGACCCCCAAATTAGATTGCTGATAGACTGACTTAGTCTCTTTTTACAGATGTAAAATTTGTATGCTAAGTCTTACATATTTTACATAAATGTTAATTTTTTTCAAGGTAAATGCGCTCTGTGGGCGCTTAATGATAAAAAAGCTGCGCTTATTAGACATACCTAGGAACTTGAGACCTTATTGTAACGTTAACTGTGTTAGGTGTTAAAAATTCCCTGGTTGCCTGGTGGTCGTCATAAATTTTATCAACTAAGGAGGCCTATGTCCTTGTACCGTAGCACCTTTATCAGAAGACCATGACCCTGCCCATTTGCCTTGCTCATCTTTTAAAGAGATGCTCACACTATCTCATTCATCTGAGCAATAATCTTCATAAGAGAAAGATAGGAGATCAGCATTAATCTTTTGTGTGATGTCAGTGTTTTTACAGATCACAGTAACTTTTGTCTTTTAAAAGAGTACAGGCAAAAAGATTTAAAGTGCTTTTTTAATGTGCACAGTTTTATAAAAACTGTTAATATACAAACTTATATTTATTAAAGAGAAACCTGCCTAAAACATACTTGTTTTTAAGATAGGATTTAATCAAAAACAGGCCTTTATTGTGTTGTCAAGAGCATCAGATGCTGCATTATTTTCTATAAGATGCAAAAGAGGATGGTTAAGATCATCTTTTGTGTCGCTCTTATGCCTTGTGTTTATGTTTTTTGCCACAGCCTGCTCTTCAAACAATGATCTTATTCAAAAGACAGAGCCCAGGGTAAAAGATCCTGTAACCTTCAGCATTGAGGGAGTAGAGGATGAGCTTTATACCAATGTACAGACCTCACTTGAGGCTCTGCCGCCCATATCTGTAAAAAGAGCCAGATTATTTGTCCGCGAGATAAGAGAAAATACCCGTCTTGCACTGCGTGCCCTTGGCTATTACAACCCTGTCATCAAGGTTGAGTTGCCGCAGGAGGCTTTAAGCCATGGCACAGCTTCTGGCAATAAAACCGATACAGTCGCTGCAAATGGCCTTAAAACCTATGAGGTTGTAGTCAGGATTGACAAGGGTAAACCGCTTTTTATCCGCGCTTATGATGTACAGATTATAGGTGAGGGCGCAAGATATAAAACCTTCAGACGCACCATAGAAAATGCAGGTATTGAGTCCTATACCATATTAAACCACGGTGAGTACGAGGATCTTAAAGAAAAGCTGCGCAATGATGCCATTACACTTGGCTTTTTTGATGCCAAAATCATCTCATCACGCATCATGGTCTACAAAGATCAGAATGTGGCAGATGTGGAGCTTATCTTTGACACTGGCGCACGCTACAAATTTGGCAAGATTGTGGCAGATGAGCAGACTAAAGAGCTTTTAAAGCCTGTTGAGACTTTAATGATATTAAATGAGGGCAAGAACTTTTCAACCCGTGTTATCAATGAGTACAGAAGCTCACTGTCTGATACCAATTACTATAAATCAATTGATATTACGCCTGATGTTGACAATGCAACTGCCGACAGACATGTGCCATTGAAGATTAATCTGCAGCGCAAAAGTAAAAATCTGATGCGCGTGGGCGCCGGTTTTTCAACCGATGAAGGTGCCCGTGCCCTGTTTGAGTGGGAAAAGCCGCTTTTAAACAGCAAAGGTCATCAGCTTAATATGACCAGTAAAATCTCAACTGTGACACAGGATGCCAATATTTTCTACAAGATCCCGCGTCGCAATCCAAATCTTGATTATTACTATATAAATGCCTCGCAGACGCATACAGACATCAATGATACAGTCTCGGACAGATCGCATTTAAGCTTTCACTATGTGGCCAAGCAGACAGGTGTATGGCGCCGCGACTATGCTCTTAAGGCAGAGTATGAGGATTATGAGCAGGGATCTGAGCTAGGGTATGGCTGGAATCTGATGCCGTCTTTTACTCTCTCACGCCGTGAGACCTCTGGCAATATAGATCCGCGCCGCGGATATTTTGTCTCCTTTGATATTGAAGGTGGCAGTGCACAGATTTCTGATTATACCTTTGTACGCTCTGTGCTTAATTTAAAGCGTATCTACTCGCCAACTCCGTCAACCCGCCTTATTTTAAGACTGCAGCAGGGTGTCCTTATGGGAGCTGATGCACGTACAGTGCCTCCTTCACTGCGTTTTTTTGCAGGCGGTGACAATTCCATACGCGGCTATGGCTATCTTGACAAGGCCCCTGTCAATAAAGGCGGCCTTAAAGGCGGACGCTACCTTAGCACTGCATCTTTTGAATATCAGTTTCCATTTGGTATAGCCAATTCCCGTCTGGCTGTCTTTACCGATGCCGGTACTGCAACTGATGATTACAGCTCTGATGACATTGTAGTAGGACCAGGTCTTGGCTATCGCTACATCTCACCATATGGTACCTTGCGCGTGGATGTAGGCGTGGGCATTGATAATGAGCCAAAAGATGTAAGACTGCACTTTGCCTTTGGTCCTGAGTTTTAATTATGCACGTAGTTATTAAAAAGAGAATAAAACAGTTTTTACTATATGGCCTGCTGCCATTGTTTGTGGTGCTGCTTCTTACCCTGTCGCTACTGCTCTATACCACAGCAGGTGCCCGCTTTGTACTGAGCAGAGCCTCAGGTGCGCTTGAGGGTGTGGTCAATATCTCTGCTACCATTACAGACGGCTCTATTGCCAGAGGGCTGATGCTTGATAAGGTACATGTCAATGTGCCTGATATTGTTTCAGTCAGTGCCGATTTTTTAAATATTAAAAGCTCAGGTCTTTATGATCTTCTAGCTCTTGGCACCTATTATGTAAAAGATCTGCACAGTAAAAATCTTAAAGTTGAGCTTTTGTTAAAAGACGATGGCAAAGAGGATAAGAGTGAAGATAAGACAGATACTTCCTCTGATGAAATCTTTATTTTAAAGTTTCCTGTAAAGATTTTTATTGAAAGACTGCGCGTTGATGATTTTGCCTATCTGTCTGATATTGTCGATGTGCATGTGGCTATGTTTGAGGGTAAGCTGCGCGCCTTTGACAGCTCAGCTCAGCTTATGGAAGGTCTTGGTGACAGTATCCTGGTGCATCTTAAAAATGATGAGACGGGGCATGATAAAAGCAGCTATGGCAAGAGTGAAAATAATAGCAATGACAAGATCGATGACAAGAACAATGCTGTTTTAGATACGAAAAATACAGATGAGCACAAGAGTGCCTCTAGTAGCAATAAAACAGAAGAGAGCAATATTGTAGCTGATAACAAGAGCTCTGCTATAAAAGACACTGCAGACAATATAACAGCTGATGAAAATACACAAAATAGCCAGAGTGCTTCAAATACAAAGGCTCAAAAGAGCGCTGATGGACAGATAGCAGATAAGAGCGATAATACTGACAAGGCGTTAGCATCAGATAAAGATAAGGTGCAAGCTGCATCTCAGGATGAAGCTCTGTCTTTAAAAGAGAGTGAGGATAAGGCATCTTTAAAAGATGCAGGGGATGTTAAACACTCAGATAGCTATCGTTTTTCAGGTCGCGATGGGGTTATTGAAAAGCTCTATACTGTGCATCTGCCTTTAAATGCATATATTGCCTCGCTTAAGGTTACCAATTCACGCTATTATCAGGATGGCTATGATACAGGTTTATTTGATGGAGAGTTGAGTGGCTCTTTTGAAGATACCCTGGTTAAGATCAGATATTTAAAGCTCAAGCATAAGCTTGGTGATGTAAATATCAAAGGCAGCATGCGCTTTGAAAATTACTACGATCTTGATTTTAGTGTAGAGGGTCAGGGCACTGTCAATGACTATACCCATGACAATTATGAAGGTTTATTATATGGCCTTAAAGGTTCTGGTACAGTTACAGGCTCCTTGAGTGATATTAACCTAAAGGCTGAGCTTTTAAATCCTGATAAGACAGCAGTTGATATAAGATTTAATGCTCTGTCAGATGATCTGGCACTAAATGCCGATGTTGTAAGCGCAGCCTTTGCCTGGCCATTGCTTACAGATACGCCAAAAGCCAGCGGCACCAGGCTGCTTTTGCACACCAGAGGCTCTTTGATCAACGGACTTGATACCAAATTTGGCGGTATTATCTCAGGCTATGGCCTTAAGGATTTCAAGGTAGATTTAAATTCTTTAATACGCATTGGCGATATGGATATTAAAGCTTTGAATCTAAAGGGTCTGTATGAGGGATCTATGGTAGATGCCACCTACAGGGGGCATTTAAACTACAGCACAGTCTTTGGGCTTGACGGTACTGTGTCATTGAATGTAAGTGATGGGTCTTTTATAGATAAAAATCTAAAAGGACCTTTGTCATTGTCCTCAAATCTTAGTGCCTATCTTGATAACAATGATGTTCTAAACTCAAATCTTGATGTTAAAGGACTGCGCGCCAGTGCCCATTTAAATGGAGTTGATGCTCTGCTGCAGGGACAGAATATAAAAGGCTCTGTAAGATCGGGCATCAATATAGAGGAGCTTAGCTTCTTACAAAAGAACAATGCAGTGCATATAAAAGGCGTTGTCGGGGATAACTCTGATCTGCATGGTACTGTAAATCTTTACAATCTTACACTTTTGCATCCATCATTGAGCGGAGATGCTGCAGGCACACTAAAAGTTACAGGTGCGCTTGATGATCTTGATATCAATCTTAATGCCAGATCATACAGAGTAAAGTTTGATGACATGATTTTAGATGATATCAATGTCAACAGCTTTTTAAAAACCAAGGATATGTCCTTTGGTCTGACAGGCCTTATCTCATCGCTGCGTCCTGGAGTTGATCTTGAGGATTTAAAGCAGTGTGTGCTTGATGTGCATGGAGCTTTAGCTGATCACTCTGTCAATTTTATCTGTGCTGGCAACAATACACTGTATCTTGACTATGACGGCGCTCTAGATAAGGACGCTGCTGTGTATACAGGCTCTATAGGCGAGCTTATTTTAAACAATATAAGAGGCATTTCCCTCTCGCTGCAAGAAGAGATCCCTCTTGAGTATAATTTTAATAAAAAATCAGGTGAGATTGGCTCTTTTGAGCTGCGCGGTAATGTAGGTAGTCTTTTTGTATCTGATACTAAATTTGGTCAGAATCTTTTTACCTCAAATATAGATTTAAAAGAGCTTAATCTTAAGTATTTAAGATTGTTTATGCCAAAGAGCTATGATCTAAAGGGCAGTGTCAATGCCAGGGCCGCAATTGATATCAAAGATGGCAGGGTCAAGGCCAAAGGCTTTATCAATGCCAACAACTCATTGTTTATAGCACCGTCAGTCTTTGTGCCTTTTGAAAAACTAATACTTGATTTTGATGGCAGTGACAACAGCATTGGCGCCAGGCTTGAATTTGCTATGCGCCGCAATCTTGGCAACGGTCTTGTCAATGTCAAAGTAAGTGATATAAAAAAGAGCAGAAAGTTATCTGGCAGTATTGATATAGACAGGCTTGATTTAAAACTAATAAGTCAGGTAGGACAGATTTTCAATGATATTGAAGGTCAGGTGCAAAGCTCTGGGAGCATAGGCGGTACTCTTGATAAGCCTCTTTTTTATGGTGATATCAAGGTTGCAGGCAAGGCTGAGCCTCGCTATGATATTGGTCAGATTGAAGATTTTGCCCTGTTGCTCAAAGGCCTTGGCAGCTCTGCCAATATAGGCGGTTTTATCAATTTAAACGGTGAAAAACTCAATATTGACGGTCAGCTTGACTGGCAAGACGAAGCACAGGGGCAGATGGCCTTTAAAGCTAAAAATCTGCCGGCCTTTTTAGCAGGCTATGGTGCCGCCATTGCTGATATTGATATTGCAGCCTCACTGACACAGAGTGTTGATGTCAAGGGCAGTGTGCATATTCCAAAGGCACAGCTTACAGTCAAAGGTCTGTCCTCAAGCTCTATAGGTGTGTCAAAAGATGAGATAGTTATAGGCTCACATGGCACACAGGCTCTAAAGCCAAAGGCCAAGGCTCCGCTTGAGAGTGCCATCAATCTTGATGTGACCTTAGGTGATGATGTGCAGTTGAGCGCCATGGGGCTTAATGCTCTGGTGGCAGGAGCTGTCAATGTTTCCAAACAAAAAGATAGCGCTGATTTTACCGGCAGTGGTAAAATTTCACTTAAAGATGGCGAGATTGAGCTTTATGGTCATCACTTCCATGTGGTTAAGGCCGATACCATATTCAACGGCAATATAACCAATCCTGCTCTTGATTTTGAGGTTATTGCCAACTCTGATGAGCTTGAGGATGATGTGGAGGTTGGCATCAAGGTGTCAGGCAGCGCGCTTGAGCCTGATATAGACTTGTTCTCACGTCCTGCCATGTCTGAAAATGAGATACTCTCATATATACTCTACGGCCACGGTCTTGAAAAATCATCGGCCACACAGGATGCCAACAACGGAGCACTGCTTTTAGGTCTGGGACTTAGCTCCACTACAAGTCTTGTCAACTCCATTGTCGGAGTACTTGGTTTTCAGGATGTACAGGTTGGAGCCTCAGGCTCTGGAGATGAGGCACAGGTCTCAGTACAGGGCTATCTGACCAAAAAGATTAGAATTTCCTACGGCTATGGTATATATAATGCAGTAGGGGAATTTAAAGTACGCTATGAGCTGGTGCGTAAACTCTATGCTGAATTTGTCTCCTCTGTAGATCAGGCTGTCGACTTAATCTACAGTTTTGAATTTAATTAGGATTTGTCTATGAATGAAAATATTACCTTAACCTTAAAACTGTCAGGCGAACTGATTGCCAAGAGAGTGTATGAACTGGCAAAGGAGATAGAAAGAGATTATGCCGGCAAGGAAATTGTGGCTGTAGGTGTGTTAAACGGTGCCGCCATATTTTTTACCGATCTTATCCGTCATATAGACAATGATCTTTTATCTATAGACTTTATCCGTGTCTCAAGCTATGGCAACGGCACACAGAGCTCACATAATCTTAGCTTTAAAAAAGATATTGAGCTTGATATCAAAGGCAAGCATCTGATTTTAATTGAGGATATTGTAGACTCAGGCTTTACTATGTCCAAGCTGCGTGATATGTACAGCTCACGCGGAGCTGCCTCTGTTGCCGTCTGTGCTCTTATCAACAAGACCGAGCGCCGTGAGATTGATGTTAAGATAGATTATGCAGGTTTTGATATGGAAGATGGTTTTATTGTAGGCTATGGTCTTGATTATGCGGAAAAATACAGACAGCTGCCAGCCATCTATGAGGTTTCATTCAATTGATAAAGGCCAGAATCTATTATAAAAACGGCAGTGTAAGTGAAATTGACGGTGCCTGCGAGCTTGAGTTTTCAGATCTTTATCCTGAATTTGAACAGGCTTCTTTTGCAGATACCAAAGAGCTTGAGGCCAGATCTTTTGGCTCCATGCAGCTGCGAGCTAAAAATGCAGTGCGCTCCTTGCTGCACTCAAAGGTCAACTATATAGCGCAGATTTGTATCTCATCGAGCGTCGACGGGGTTGGCACCATATGTGACATTGTCACAAGCGTGGATAAAAATAGCGATTTTAAGGTGCTTTTAAGTCCCAAAAGAGCAGAGCTTTTTGGCTCCTCTGGTATTGAGGGCTATATGCACCAAGATGGCATTTATATTATGCCCTGCAGTTATTTTAATGATCATCCAGAATATCTTGGCTTTATGGACAGAGCTTTGTATGAAAACAAGGGTATAAAGCTTATTTTATTTGGCGATGCTGCCGACTGTGCTCAGCTTAATATGATCTGGCCGTGCATGGCAGGGGCAGTGTGTGCCGATCTGGTACTTGAATTTCCTGTTATAAGCGCTCTTAATACCATGGGCTGTCTGGTTAAATCCTTTGCAGCTGACTATGGCCTTAAGGATTTTGACAGTGAGGCAATAAGAGCATTATGCGTCTTTGCCTGCAGGCAGTCAGGTGACAGGCGCTATCTTGGCCTTAATGAGCTTACACTAAAATCAATCTGTGCTGAGGCCTCAAATTTATGCAACAAAGAGCTTGTATGCTCTCACGATGTACTAAAGGCCATTGCAGCGCGTGATTTTAGAGTCAACTTCATAGCAGAATCAGGTCTTAGAGATCATAAGGACAGACAGATACTGCTTTGTACCAGTGGTGCTGTGGTAGGGCAGATCAACGGTTTGAGTGTCATTGAGACTGTTGGAACCTCCTATGAATTTGGCGAGCCTGTGCGTATTACAGCAACGCTGAGGGCCGGCGGTGAAGGTGACATTATAGATATTGAGCGCAAGGCTGAGCTTGCAGGTCAGATCCATGCCAAAGCCATGATGATTATAAATGGCTTTATCACCAAGGAGTTTAGCTCCTGTGCGCCGCTGCCAGTCTCGGCAAGTTTAGTTTTTGAGCAGTCATACAGTGAAGTTGATGGTGACAGTGCCTCGCTTACAGGATTGTGTGCTGTGCTCTCGGCTCTTGCCAATGTACCATTGCGTCAGGATCTTGCTGTAACAGGTGCTGTGGATCAGTTTGGTGATGTGCAGGCTGTAGGCGGCGTGAATGAAAAGATTGAGGGTTTTTACAAGGTCTGTCGTCTGCATGGCTTTACCGGCACACAGGGTGTTATTATTCCTCAGTCATGCATCAATCAGCTCGTGCTGCGCCCATGTGTGGTTGAGGCAGTAAAGGCCGGACGTTTTCATATCTATACAGTCTCCCATGTCAAAGAGGCCATTAAGCTTTTAACCACACTTGACTGGGGCGATGATGAAACAGCAGGCACCATTCGTAATCTTATTGCCACGCGGCTTTATGAGATAGGGGCGCAAAATGAAGAGGAACCATGGTGGTCTTCTTTTTTAAAGATCTTTAAAAAAGAAGAGTAGGGATATTTAAAAGCCTCTTGTAGCAAATTTACACCAAGGCATATTTTTTGATTAATATAGGCAGGAATATGGAAAAGATCCTGCCTGTATTGTATGTATACATCAAAGATACAAAGTCTCCTGCTAGGATGGGGCCTTGGTATTATTTTCTGGTATATCTCGCCTTAAGCTCTGTTTTTACACTCTGTCTGTGCCTTTTTATCTAAGATGTAGCAGAGTTGAGCCCTTTTTCTTTACACAAAAATCCTGTTTTGGTGAGCAGGCTCTATTTTTAAAAAATGATGAATTTTTTTAACAATAGAGCTGTCATGATTCTTACCATCCAATAAAAAACGCGATATTTAAGAGGATAAAAATGTTTTAAATTTATGATACGCGTAACAATTTTAAAAAACATATTTACGCGTAACATGAGCACTTTTGTGATGAGCATCATTCTTTTAAACATAGATGATCTGATCTCTTTTGAGATATTTTGTTTTTTATACATAATATAGTAATCAACTTCAACTGATGACAGTTGAACATGACAAACTACACTTTGAGGATTTTAAAATGAAGCTAAGCAAAACTATTTCAGCATTAACTGCTGCAGTTGCTATGGTTGTATCAGCAAGCGCCTTTGCTGCAGATACTGTTACTTTACGTTTTGCCAACGTAACCAATCAGCCATCAATTGATGCTGCACAGGTTTTAATGGACGTTGCTGCCAAAGAGTCAAACGGCCGTCTTGTTATCAAGCACTTCCCTAACAACATGTTAGGTGATGACCGTGTTGTTACAGAATCAACCATGATGGGCGATATCGACATGGTTCAGACTCTGCCATCAGTGCTAGCTTCTATGATTCCAGATCTTTATGTATGGGATGCTCCATTCTTATTTGAAAGTGCCGATGATGCATGGAAGTGCATGGACGGTGAGCTTGGCCATGCAATCAACTCACAGGTTGAAAGAAGAGGTCTTAAGTACTTAGCTGCTGTTGAGAACGGCTTCCGTCACTACACCAACTCCAAGGTTCCTGTAAAGGTTCCTGCTGATGTAAAGGGTCAGAAACTGCGTGTTATCGAGTCTGAGATTCAGCTGGCTCAGTGGAAGAACTGGGGTGCCAACCCAACTCCTATGGCCTTCACCGAGGTTCTCTCTGCTCTGCAGCAGGGTACCATCGATGCTCAGGAGAACCCACTGTCAATTATTGACTCAAACAAACTCTATGAAGTACAGAAGTATGTATCATTAACCGGCCATCAGTTCAGCCCACACATCCTGTACATCAACAAGGGTATCTATGACTCACTGGACAAAGAGCTGCAGCAGGCTTTAGACAAGGCTGTTATTGCCTACCGTGATGCACAAAGAGCCCGCGCTGTTGAGTTAAATGCTCTGTCAGTCAAGAAGTTTGAAGACGCCGGTACTACCGTAGTTGAGGTAAGCCCAGAGGAGAAGGAAGTCTGGAGAAAGCAGGCAGTTGATGGCGGCATCTACGAGCTTGTAAAGAAGAAGATGGATAACCCTCAGTATCTTGATAAGATCTTAAACAAAGACTACTAGTTTTCATAATTAACTTAAGTGGCCACGGATGTGGCCACTTTATAAGGGCTTTTGTTTATGAAATTATTAAAACTCCTAGATGAAAAATTTGAGCTTTGGATCTGTATTTCCCTGATGTCATGTCTGACAGTAGTTCTTGGAATTCAGGTTTTCATGCGCTATGTAATGTCTGCCTCATTATCCTGGTCAGAAGAGCTGGCTCGCTATATGTTCGTATGGCTTGTATATATCGGTGTAAGTTATGGCTCTAAGGTAATGAGACACATCAAGATTGATGCAGGTTTATACCTGTTTCCAAAAGGTATAAGACGCCACGTTGTTATTGTAGGCGACCTAATTTTCTTTGTCTTTGCCCTGATTATTGTTTATTACTCTTGGGGTCTTGTAGTAAGACAGTATATGTTCAATCAGCTCTCACCTGCCATGCAGATCCCTATGTGGATAGTATATGCAGCTCCTTTTGTAGGCTTTAGTCTTACTGCGCTGCGTCAGCTGCAGACCATAGTTTATAGAATCAAGCACATCAATGATCCTTTTGAGGATCCTGCCGAGCAAGAGCTTAAGGAATTAAAGGGAGATAATGAATAAATGGTAGGTTTAACTCTTTTAATTGCTCTTGTAGTACTGCTCATCCTGAACGTACCTGTAGGTATTGCCCTTGGTGTGGCTACAATGGGAGCACTTATAGTAGGTGAGTCATTATCTATCACCTCTATTCCTCAGGCACTTGTTACATCATGTGACTCCTTCCCAATCCTGGCTATTCCTCTGTTTATTTTAGCAGGCGATCTGATGGGTGCAGGTGGTGTATCACGCCGTATTTTAAATGTCTGCCAGGTTTTCTTTGGTCGCATTACTGGCGGTGTTGCCATCGTAACCGTGCTTGTATGTATGTTCTTTGCTGCAGTATCAGGCTCAGGTCCTGCTACAGTGGCAGCTGTAGGCACCATGGTTATTCCAACCATGCTTGAGCTTGGCTACAAAAAATCATTTGTACTGGCACTTGTTGCTACAGCAGGCTCAATCGGTGTTATTATTCCACCTTCAATTCCTATGGTTATCTACGGTGTGTCAACAGGTGCCTCTGTTACATCACTGTTCATGGGTGGTTTCTTACCTGGTCTTTTAATTGGCTTTGCTCTTATTATCTACTGCTATTATTTCTGTAAGAAAAACGGTTATCTTGGCAGCACAGAGCCATTCTCATGGGCCAAAGCCAGATCAGCTTTATGGGATGCCAAATGGGCTCTTATCAACCCTGTGATTATTTTAGGCGGTATTTACGCAGGTATCTTTACTCCAACAGAGGCTGCTGCTGTGGCCGCACTGTATGCCTTTATCTGCGGTAGCTTTATTCACAGAGAGCTTAATGTCAAGAAGCTGTTCCAGGCTATTGGCACCTCATGCTCAACTACAGCCACCACCATGGTTATTTTAGGCTGTGCCACTGCCTTTACCAAGGTTATCACCATCGAGCAGATCCCAACTATGATTACAGAAGGTCTGATGCAGATTTCAAGCAATGGAATTGTAATTCTGCTTATGATCAACGTTCTGCTGCTTATCGTAGGCTGCTTTATGGATACCACACCTGCCATTTTAGTGCTCGCTCCAATCCTCTGGCCTGTAGCAAGAGCCATTGGACTTGATCCTGTACACTTTGGTCTGATTATGGTAACCAACCTGGCCATTGGCTTTATTACTCCGCCACTTGGTATCAACCTCTTCGTGGCCTCGAGAATTTCAAACTCTCCAATGGAGGTTATCATCAAGGGAATTATCCCATTCATTGCAGTAATGCTGGCCTGTCTGATGATGATTACATTCATCCCTCAGCTGTCAACCTTCCTGCCAAGTCTGATGAAGTAATTGACGTAAAAAAGCCAGTATTGACAGCAGTTGATACTGGCTTATTAGTTTTTATAGAAGTTAAAAAGAGGATTGTATGAGATCTCAAGATATACTGCAGGGTCCTGAGTGGGCTAATGTAAGAGCCTTGTACAAGGCAAGTGGCTATACCCATGATGAACTGCAAAAGCCGCTTATAGGCATTATCAATACCTACAATGGAATCTGTCCAGGTCATAAAAATCTTGATGAGGTTACAGCCCGTGTACGCGATGGAATACTTGCAAATGGCGGTACTCCTCTTGAGATTAGATCCATAGGTGCCTGTGACGGTATAGCCATGGCCCATGACGGCATGAAATACATTCTGCCAGGGCGTGAGTGCATTGCCAATGATATAGAAATTATGTGTCAGGCACATCGTCTTGACGGACTTGTGCTTGTAGGCTCATGCGACAAGATAGTACCAGGTCTTATCCTCGGTGCCCTTAGAGTCAATCTGCCTGCCATTTTAGTAAACGGCGGTCCTGCTCTGCCTGGCATGATGGCAGAGGATAATCCTTATGGCGGTAAATCAATTGATCACTCCATCATTCAGCAGTCAGAGGGCGCCTTGAAATCAGGTGCCATTACTCAAGAGCAGTTTGACTGGTTTGAAAACAATGCTGTGCCGACTATTGGCTCATGTGCCATGCTGGGCACTGCCAATACCATGACCTCACTGTCAGAGGCTATGGGTCTGTCACTGCCTTACTGCTCTGCAATTCCTGCTGTCTACTCAAGACGTATGCAGATGGCCTATATGACAGGCTGTGCCATTATGGATCTTGTTGCAAAGGGTATTAAAGCCCGCGATATTGTCAACAGACAGGCCATTGAAAATGCAGTTATGTTAAATTCAGCCATAGGCGGCTCGACCAATGCTGTACTGCATATGCTAGCCATTGCCTATGAGGCTCATGTTGATTTTACCCAGGATGATTTTGGCCGTATTTCTGCTAAAGTTCCGCACTGTGTGGCCATGATCCCTGCAGGTCGCTATACACTGCTTGATTTTTATATGGCAGGTGGTGTGCCTGCTCTGCTCAAGGAAATTGAGTCACAGCTGCATACTGATGTTATTACCTGTACAGGTAAAACCATGAAAGAGAATCTCTGTGAGGTTAAAAATCTCGATGGCGATGTGATAAGAAGTATTGATAATCCAGTACACAGCTGTCCTGGTATTGCCGTATTAAAGGGCAACCTGGCACCACTTGGCTCTATTACCAAGCCATCAGCTATTCCGCAAAGTGCCCATGTCTTTAAGGGCAAGGCCGTGATCTTTGAAAATGAGCAGGATGCATTAGATGGCATTCGAGCCCTTAAGGTAAAAGAGGGCGATGTTGTGGTAATACGCAATGCTGGTCCTAAAGGTGGCCCTGGCATGCCAGAGCAGTACAAGGCCATGAAGCTTTTAGTCGGCATGAATTTAGGCTCTAAAGTCTGTGTTATAACCGACGGTCGTTTTTCAGGATCAAACAATGGCTGCTTTGTAGGTCATATCTGTCCTGAGGCTTATGATGACGGTCCTATTAAATATCTTAAAAATGGTGATGTAATCAGCATTGATGTGGATAAGGGCATAATCGAGGCCGAGGTTGATTTTGACTCACGCAGAGCTGCTATGCAGACACCAAGCCGTGAAGATGACACATCAGGCTATCTGTACTCTTATCGTCATAATGTCTCAGCCTCTTGCGATGGAGCATTTATAAAGACAAGAAAAGATTAAACTCTACTGACAGAGGGTGGCTACTCTGCCACCCTTTTTTATATTTGTAAGATACAAAAATTAACCGCTCAACGGATCTTCTAACGCAAGATCGTCAATATCTTCTGCGCAATGTTCAACACAATATCTCTTTTTGGCAGCAGGTCTCTTAGTTGGGCTAATATGTAACAACTTTTGGACTTGAACCATATGTCATAGCCACCATAATAAAATTAACTCTGTAAGTGATGAGATCAAGTGAGGTACCATTACAATGGTAAAGAGCAGTCCTTATTCTAATTTATCAAGAATACTAGTATTATAAGGTTAAAGTGCTCACATTGATGCACTAAAAGTCATAAAACAGCATACATAAGTATTACATATAAATCTTGGAACAAATGGGATTTTATTATGAACACACACGCAAAGCCAAAAGTATTACCAGGCTGTGAGATCTTTGAAAAACTGATTGAATCTAATGCCTATTATGTAGATAAAACCTCATACTTAAAAAATCTCCTTGAAAGCTCTGATGAGGTTGAAAATGCCTTATTCACAAGACCCCGTCGCTTTGGCAAAACCTTAAATATGTCCATGATAAAGGCCTTTTGTGAGCTTGACTATAAAAATCCAGGCGATACCTCCTATCAGCAAAAGCTCTTTATAGACAATGGCCGTAATCTTGCAGTCTCTCAGGATGAGTACAAAGAGCTGCGTGATAAGGTCATGGGACAGCTGCCTGTTATCTATGTCTCCTTTAGAGGTGTTGAGGGCTCTTGCTTTTATGAGGCTGTTGAAAAATTAGTAATTAAGATTTTCAACTTATATGAAGCATTTGCCTTTTTGCTAGATAATCCCAAAATATCAGATAACAGAAAAACTATTTTTTCCACTATATTCGATTTTTGCGCAAATAACCTTAATCTGTCAGCAGATTTAACCAAACTCAACGATGCTGTAACTTATTGTGGTCTTTTTATACCCAATCTTGCAAAAATGTTATACCTTGCATATGGCACAAAGGTTTTAATCCTTATAGATGAGTATGATGTCCCATTACAAAAGGCAGTTGTAGCAAAAGAGCCGTATTATGATGAAATGCTTGGCATTATCCGTGATATAAGTGTTAATACCTTTAAACAGGATCCTGATGCCTGGCTGTATAAGGGCATTATTACAGGCTGTTTAAAAATTGCCCATCAAAGTGTCTTTACTGATGCTAATAACTTTACCACCTTTAATGTCAACTCTAAGCACTATTCCTCGTTCTTTGGCTTTACACAGGATGAGACTGATAAAATTCTATGTGACTTTGGTGTAGAGTCTAAAAGAGATGAGATTAAAAAGTGGTATAACGGCTATAGATTTGGCCATGATTATGTCTACTGCCCATGGTCTTTAATGGAGTACTGTTTATCAGTAACTGATGGTAGCGAGGAGCCTGAGGCCTATTGGGTCAACACCTCAGGCAATGACATCATCACTCTATATACAAAAAACTCAATAGAGGCTAATGATGCTGACAATATACAAAAGCTACAGGATTTAATGGATGGTAAATCAGTTTTAATAAAACTCTCTGAATTTAGTGTTTATCCTGATATTAAACAAGGTATGAGCTTTGATACCTTTTGTACCATGATGCTGCAAACAGGCTATGTCACCTTTGATGAAAACTCAAAGCTTTTTGAATATGTCAGTGTTAAAATACCAAATTATGAAGTAAGAAAGGCTTTTGAGACTAAGTTTTTAACTTTATATTCTGATACAAATACAAGCTGGAAAAACGACTCTGCAACTCTTTTAGATGCCATAATGAGCGCTGATGCTAAAAAGACTCATGAACTTATAAATCAGACTCTGCAGACTTATATAAGTATACGCCACAGTGGCTATGAGCAATACTATCACGGCTTCATGCTAGGTCTTTTAATTGCAGCCTCTTCAAGCAAAAACCTTGAAATTATAGATGAAGGTGAAAGTGGTAATGGCTATTATGATCTGGCCATCAGACATAAATTTAATAATATAGCTGCCATTATAGAGTTTAAAGTAGAAAAGGATAAAGATCTAATCCTTAAAGGCTCTTCACAAAAAGCCCTGTCACAGATTATAGAGAAAAAATATGCTATGCAGTTTTTTAAAAGAGGCTGTGATAGGGTTATCTGTATTGGCATGGCCTTTAGACAGAAGGAATGCCAGTTAATCCCGAGTTTGACAGTTTGTAATCGCGACAATTAATACAATTGGCTTTCCATCTAGGATTGCCAATTTTTTTGACTTAAAACTTATTGAATTCTGTTATTGCAAACTATTGCGAATTATTTAGATACAATATATAATGGTGCTATAGTTAAGCTTATATGGGGTCTTGCTATGTCTACTATTGTCGCCGTTAAAAAAACTAAAGGCGTCCAATATGTCTCCATTGTTGAGGTTACATCTATAAAGGTTAATGGTGTCAAAAAGCAAAAACAGAAGACTATTAAATCTCTTGGACCTTTAGATAAGCTTCTTGAGAAAGATCCTGATGCCTTAACCAAATTACGCAAGGAATATCAAACCCCTACTTTAAAATATAGAGAGCAAAGGGCAGATCTAGTTGAGAAACATATTAAAGGCATTGATATTACCCAGGCAGATTTACAAAGAAAGACCGTATCCATAAGTCTTAACTATGGGCTTTGGGCTTTAAAACCTTTATGGGATAACGTACTGACATTAAAGCGTCATATTTACTATATTCAGAACAGTAAAAGCTCAGTACAGTTTGATGTAAATGCTGTGTTATCTTATCTGACTTTTCTAAAGGTGGTTGATCCAAAATCTCAGTTTAAGGCCTTTAATCATCAAACAAAGTTTTTATGTTCGCCTCTTAAGGATATAGGCTTGCACGACCTATACAGGGCTTTGGACTTTGCCCATAAGTTTAAGGATGAAATTTTTATCCATATACACAATCGTATCTGTGATAATTTCAATCGCTCGATGACCATGGTCTTCTATGACTGCACCAACTGCTATTTTGAGTCACCATATGATGATAAACAGCTTTTAGAGCGTAAGGTAATCAACTATATCAAGGCTCAAAAACTTAATGATGGTATGTCACTTAAGGAGTTTGAGGAGTACATTAATTCTCAGGAATTTAGTGATGCCTTTACAACCAAGTTCAATGAAGCCATAGATGATGGTGAGCAACTTGTACGTATGCATGGTTTATCGAAGGAGCATAGGTTTGACTTACCACTAATTTCTGTAGCTTTAGTCATTGATGATAAAGGCATACCAATTGATTTTGAAATTTTTGCAGGAAATACCTCAGAGTATAAGACTTTACCTGTTCTTATTGAGCAGATGAAGAGTAAATATGACATTAAAACAGCAGTCGTTGTTGCAGATAGAGGGCTAAACTCACTTGGTAACCTTTTAAATCTTTTAGATCACAAACTTGGTTTTATTGTAGCTCAAAAGGTTACGGCGCTTAGCAGTGAACTTGAATCTCAGATGCTAGATCTTGAATCATACACTAAGACCTGTGCACAGGATACCAATATACAAGCTTCTGATGTAAGCTTTATCGATATATTTGATGAAAATCTTGATTATATTGATAAAGAAATAAATACATACGGAGCTAATAATCTGTACTACCGTAAACTTCCATATGTAAAGAGCGGTTATATTACCGACCCATCAACAGGTAAAAAGCGTAAGGAAAAAGTAGAATGTCAGATTGTCTTTACCTTTAGTGAGTCTCGTAAAAAAAGAGATATAGCACAACTTGAGAGTGATATTATCAAAGCGCGCAAAGCTGTTGAGGACCAAAAAGATATGGCCCCCGTATGTAGCTCTGGCTGGCGTTCTATAGTACAGGTAAAAGTTACAGATGCAGACAGTGCACAGGGTAAAAAAGAAAGCCTGTATATAGCAAAGGGATTAAAGGAAGAGCTAATTAAAAAGCGCAGACGTCTTGCCGGCTTTAGTGCTATGGTTTATAAAAAACCTGAAGATATAAAAGAAGAGCTTAATGATGCTGATATTCTGAGCTCTTACAAAAAGCTTGTGCGTATTGAGGATTGCTTTAGAGTAATGAAAAGCAATTTTTCAATAAGACCTATGTTTGTGCGAAATAAAGAGCATATTTCAGGACATATCACAATTTGTGTTATGGCTTTGATCTTATTGCGCATATTACAAATCAAGATTGAAGAAAGTGGCAATAAACTTAGTGTAGATGAAATAAGCAGTGCTTTAAGAAACGCCAATATAGTAGCTCATAGCTCTAATGGTATTGATGGATATTTTACTAATGCCCAATGTCACGACAACATTTATTCTATTGAAAACACAAAGATAGATCCTCTAGATCCTATGCTTACTCCTATTGATAGATATATTAATAAATTAAAAAATGGACAAAGTCATATAGATATTATTCTGAAATCTGTCAATTTGGCTTCATTGTTTGGAGCTATGAATGCCAAGGATGTAGCAAGAAGCCTAAAGGTTTTTGGTGGCTATGAACAACTAGTCGGTGCTGACAACTGCAAGATTCAATCTTATATGGCTCAGGCATAATTCGCAATAAAGAGATTCACAAAATAAAAACGCTATGATGGCGATTTATATGCCGTTTATAGCGTTTTTTAATTTTTAAAACTGTTAAACTCGGGATGATCTGGCCATCAGACATAAATTTAATAATATAGCTGCCATTATAGAGTTTAAAGTAGAAAAGGATAAAGATCTAATCCTTAAAGGCTCTTCACAAAAAGCCCTGTCACAGATTATAGAGAAAAAATATGCTATGCAGTTTTTTAAAAGAGGCTGTGATAGGGTTATCTGTATTGGCATGGCCTTTAGACAGAAGGAATGCCAGTTAATCATTCAGACCATTACAGATGAGGGCGATCTCTAGGAAAAAAAAGAGCGGCAGTGCCGCTCTTTGTAATATGTCTTTTTTACCACTCGGCAACAGAGCCGTCAGCATGACGCCATACTGGATTGTGCCAGTTGACATCACATTCTTGTGACGCCTCTATGATATGTTCCTCATTGACATCAACACCAAGACCAGGTTTGTCAAGAGCATGCAGATAGCCATCTGACATATCAAAGTCTTCTTTGTTGTTGACATAGGTGAGAAGCTCGGCACCCTGATTGTAGTGAATACCCATGCTCTGCTCCTGCAGTGAGGCATTCCATGACACCATATCAAGAGCAAGACATGAGGCTAAAGCTACAGGACCTAATGGGCAGTGCGGTGCAATAGCCACATCATAGGCCTCAGCCATAGCTGCAATCTTAATACATTCGGTAAGTCCGCCTGCATGAGACAGATCTGGCTGCAGAATTGACACGCCACGGGCCTCAAGTACGCGCTTGAACTCATAACGTGAATACATTCTCTCGCCGGCTGCAATAATAAGACTTGAGTTGTCGGCTAAATCTCTGTAGTACTCACAGTTTTCAGCAAGTACCGGCTCTTCAATAAACAGAGGGTGGCAAGGCTCAAGCTCTTTCATAAGCAGCTTGGCCATAGGGGCAGTGACACGGCCGTGGAAATCAAGACCAAATTCAATCTCATCACCAAACTCATCTCTGATCTGCTCTGCAATAGCAATAGAGTGCTTGAGTTTTTTGTGGGTGTCAATCATGCGCAGATCTTCACAGCCATTTAATTTAAAGGTATCAAAACCAATTTTACGTAACTTTTTAATACCTTCAATTACATCAGATGGTCTGTCACCGCCAACCCAGCTGTAGGCTTTAATCTTATCTCTGACCCTGCCACCTAAAAGCTCTGTGACATTGACATTCAAAGCCTTGCCCTTGATGTCCCACAAAGCCTGATCAATACCTGCAATGGCAGACATCATAACAGGGCCGCCTCTGTAGAAACGGGTACGGTAGAGTACCTGCCAGATATCATTGATATTGCGCGGATCCATACCTGTAATATAATCGGCACACTCATGCACAGCAGCCTCAACTGTTTTGGCATGACCTTCAACCACAGGCTCACCCCAGCCGCAAATACCCTCATCAGTTTCAATTTTTAAAAACATCCAGCGAGGCAGAACTCTGTAGGTTTTAAGTGCAGTAATTTTCATATTCTCTCTCCTCATCCTTTAGATTGTCTTAACTATTGACTCTATACCATTGATAAAGCAGGTATCAGCATCAAGCTGAAGAGCATCTAGACCTGCTAAAGCTAAAGCCATCTTGTAGCGCTCAAAGAAGAAATCACCTGCAATAATAGTTACAGGGCTGTCATCTTTAGTGAATTTAAAGATCTGCTGCATTGAGGCAATTTCAGCACCTATCAACAGGCCTGAGAGATACTCGCCCACATGGCATGGCTTGATGCCGCCTAAAATATTGGCACCACGGATTTCAAACAGACGTGGAATGATATTGTTCTGTCTGTAGCCACACTCTAAACCGCGCTTGAACTCATCAACACAGCTCTCCTGATCACCTGCACCAAGACCTATAAGTGAGTGCTTCATAAGTACAGAGTGAATTTCACCTGTCATAGCTGTTCTAAAGCTTTTAACCTTGCCATCTTCTGCTAAAACCCACTTACAGTGAGTGCCTGGCATGATATAGACTTTAGATGGGCTTAGCTTGAAGGCACCTGCAAGCTGTGTCTCCTCGCCGCGGATCACATTGTAGTTGTCAGGATCTTTTACGCAGATACCTGGCACAATGCTGATGTCATAGCCCTTTGAGTGCTTAACCTTGGTAAGGCTTGAGCCAAGATTGCCAAGATCAACTGGGCAGTCAAGATATGGAGCATCACACCAGCCATTGATGGAGCCTACCATGCCGGCCATAACTACAGGCATAGGGCCGTACTTTTCAAACCACTTTTCAGTAAGACGATCAAAAGCACCTTCACATAAGGCACCGCGCACTGTGGTAACTCCTTCATTGGATCTGTTGACCTCAGTCTGTTTGCCGTCTAGATATAAAAAGGCACGTATATTGGTTGAACCCCAGTCAATAAGAATATAATTTTTTGCGCTCATGTTTTACTCCTGTTTTAAAGCCTGTACAAATGCTCTTGCAGCACTGGCAAGAGATGCAAAATCACCGCTGTTTACAGCTTTGGCATTGATAATGTGTGAGCCAACGCCTGCTGACATGAAACCTGAGTTTAAAAACTCTCTGACATTGTCAATGGCCACACCGCCTACTGCCATTAAAGGAATATGACTTATAGGGGCACGTATGGCCTTTACATACTCAAGACCTAAAATGGAGGCCGGGAAGAGTTTGACTATGTCAGCGCCTGCATTGTAGGCAGTGGCAATCTCAGATGGAGTAAAGGCTCCAGGTACTGCTACAAGATCAAGTCTTTTCATCTCTTCAATGACTTTGACATCAGTGTTAGGGGCTAGGGCAAAGTCAGCTCCTGCAGCCTTGGCGGCACGGGCCTGCTCTGCAGTCATAACAGTGCCGGCGCCTACACAGATTTTGTCGCCTAGGGCATTTTTAACAGCCTCGATGGCCTTTGGAGTTTCAACAAGATTGTCATCAGAGCTTTGATTGAAGGTAATTTCCATAATGTTGATACCTTCATCATTAATAACCTGTGCCACTTTGGCCATGTCACTGGCAGCTACACCGCGGGAGATGGCAACAAGACGGTTGGCATAGATAAAATCTAAAGTATTCATATTACATACCTAAGAGGTTAGGGATTAATAAAGAGAAGCCAGGTACAAAACTATAGAGCAGAGCACATACAATTTCTACCATTATAAATCCTAGCAGGGCTTTTGACACACCAAGCACAGGTCTGCCTGAAATACCGCTGGCTATGAACATACAGGTACCAAAAGGAGGTGTACACTGTCCCATGGAGAGCACAAAGACCACCACAAGACCAAATTGCACAGGATCAATACCATAAGTTACAGCAAGAGGTGCCAGGATAGGGCCTAAAATCAGGATAATTGAGCCGTTATCGAGGAACATGCCTGCCACAATCATAATTACATTGATAATGATCATAAAGAGAATCCATGTATCACAAAAGCCCATGAAAAACTCTGTTATCTTGACTGGTATGTTATAGATGGTCACAAGATAGGCAAATACAGATGCTGTTGCTACAAGTGCCATAAGATTTGAGGTAATGATGGCAGTGTTCTGAGAAATTCTCCACAGATCTTTTAGGTTGATGTCCTTGTAGATGAACATACAAACAAAGATACCATAGAATACTGACACCACGGCAGCCTCAGTTGGGGTAAAGATACTGGCATAGATGCCGCCCAAGATAATAACAGGCATCATAAGAGCCCAGAAAGCTCTTTTTAATGAGGTTATAACATTAGGTACCTTAAAGTCGCTGCCTTTTGGAAAATTGTTCTTCTTGGCTATAACATAGCAGTAGAAGGCAAGAGCCAGTCCGCAGAAGATACCTGGAATAATACCAGCCATAAGCAGTGATGAGATTGAAACTCCGGTAATGGTACCGTAGATAACAAAAACAATTGATGGTGGAATAACCACGCCTAAGGTTCCGCCAATGGCTTGAATGGCAGCAGAATAATCCTTTGGATAGCCTCTTTTAACCATTTCAGGATACATAACAGATCCAATTGAGGCTGTAGTTGCCATTGAAGATCCTGAAATTGCAGCAAAGAAGGCACAGGCAGAAATTGCTACAATAGATACACCGCCTGCAATCCAGCCTATAAGAGCATCGGCAAAGTCAATAAGACGCTTGGACAGGCCGCCGTTACTCATAATATCGCCTGCAAGCATAAAGGCAGGAACAGCCAGCAGAGAAAATGAGTCTGCACCTGCAAACATTCTCTGGGCGATAACGACAAATGACAGTGATGGGTTTAAAGCAATAGAGACTACACATGAAAGTGCCAGACTCCATATAATCGGTACACCGATAACTAAAGCAACAAACAGTGTTGCAAACAGTGCAAACATTCCCAGATCCATGATTTACTCCTTATTCATAACCTCTTGAAGCTCTTCTTCCTTACTGATCATTTTGCCCTTGGTGGCAGGATCAGTCATGATGCGTATCTGCTCGCAGGCTTTAAAGAAAAGAGCAATGGTGGATAGTACATAACCTGAAAATACAATGCTGTACATAATGATCATTGGTATGCGCATGGCAGGAGATTTTTGTACATGACCTACAGGAAAGAGATCTGTTGCATAAGAGGCAATCAGAATACTTGCCACCATACCTATAACTGCATGCAGAAAGGCAACTGCAGCTCTGCCGCGTATGGATTTTACAACTGTCTGAATAGCATCAATCTTAATGAGCTTATCTTTGGAGACAGCAATGTTAATACCTATAATGATGATAAAAACGAAAAGATAGCGAGAAAGTTCTTCTGACCATGGCAGTGAGTAAAAAATAACGTAGCGGGTAAATACCTGTGCAAAGATAATGCACATCATGGCAAGAAGAGCCACCGAAATGGTCCATAGTAACAGAGTCTGGATCTTACTAAAAAGATATTCAATTTTTGAAAACACTTTCCTACCTCCTAAAAGGAGGCCACTTGGGCCTCCAGTTTTGGACAGTTATTATTTGTTGGCATCGACAATCTTGATAATCTCAGGATATTTTGCCTTCTGCTCATCTAGGAATGAGGCTACCTTGGTTTCAATAGAAGCCTTGTCTGGAGTGGTAAGAGCCATGCCCTTTGAGGTCAGCTTGTCAATGGCGGCCTTGGCCTGACGACGCTGCTCTTCACGCTGGAAGACACCTGCCTCTTTAGCTGCAGTCTTTACAATTTCCTGCTGCTCTGGGCTTAACTTGGCCATGCTCTGGGCACTCATAATAATGAAGATGGCGCTGTAGTTGTGATCTGTAAGAGCAAGGTGAGAGTTAACTTCATTGATGTTGTTGCCTTCTAATACAGAAATAGCGTTCTCAACGCCATCAATAGCTTTCTGCTGCAGAGCTGTATAAGCCTCACCCCAGCTCATTGGCACAGGATCGGCACCTAAAGCTTTCCAGAAGCCCTGATGAACTTTTGAGTCAAGCACGCGCAGGCGGATACCGGCAATATCATCAGCAGTGTTGATAGCCTTGACAGAGTTTGAGAACTCGCGGAAGCCTACTTCCCATATATCAAGGTTTACAAGGTTGATACCTGCATTGTTGATTTCATCTGTATAGTATTTGGTAAGAGGGCCGTCATTGGCAAAAAGCTTGTCAGCCTGCTCATAGGAGGTAATGAGGTATGGAATATCAATTGCCTCAATATCAGAGAAGAAAGAAGTCATAACAGACTGATTTACAGCACCTATATCTAAAGTGCCAAGCTGACAGTTTACAGCGTAGTCACTTGCAGAACCAACAGTGCCGTTATTGAAAACCTGAATCTCTACCTCGCCCTTGGTTCTTTCTTTTACAAGATCAGAAAAATAGGCCAGGCCCTTGGCAACAGGTACAGTTTCAGGAGAATCATGACCTACCTTTAAAACTATAGGAGCTGCAAGAGCACTGCTTGCTGCAAAGATAGAGGAGGCCAGTAAAACAGACATGAGCATTGCATTTTTTTTCATCTTTAATCTCCAATAGATTATCAAAATTTGAAAATCTAAACCTAGTATCAACCTTAAAAATAAGACTGACTACGCTAGATTAAATCTAATATAATAGACTGGCGTCTTGTATATAATATTTTATGATTGCATGATACTCTTATGTATTGAAAAAAATAGTAAGCAAGATCACAAATCTATAAAAATATAATAACGTCCAATATAATAGACAAATTTTAAAAAATGGTGATTTTGATCAATTATGGACGTTTATCTGTTACCATAAAGAGCTATATGCAAAGAGTATTTACCTAAAAGTATGAATTTATATAACTGTTTTGAAATAAGGCTTATATGTCATTTTGATATATAACAACGGAAAAATAGATGTTAAAAGAAGAAAAAGAGCACAAGGGGCAGATCCGATCACGTGTGCCGGCCTTGAATCGCTGCATGGATATTCTGCGCTTTTTAAAAGAGCACAATAACTGTGTGGCTGCAGATATTGTCAGCAATTTAGATGTACCGCGCAGCTCTATTTACGTACTTTTAGATGAGATGAAAAATCTTGGGCTCATTCGCATAGATGGCAAAGGACAGATTCAGCTGTGGATGAGTTTAATTGAGCTTGGAGATGCAGCCAGGCGCAAACTTGACTTGCGTGATCTTATAACGCCGCATCTGCATACACTTTTAGACAGTGTAGACTGTCTTGCTGTGCACTATGGCATTATGGATGGCCTTAAGGGTTTTTATGCCATAAAACTTGAGAGCAGCCGCTATGGTATGTCGATAAAATCCCATGAGGGTCTTGAGATCTCTTTGGTACATGCAGGTCTTGGCAAATGTCTTCTTGCCTTTCAGGATGAAAGAGTGCGCGAGAAAATCATAGCTAATCTTGATTACACCAAGGCTACTGAAACCTCAATTGGCTCTGCTGATGAGTTAAGATCAGAGCTTGAGACCATACGTCTTAAAGGCTGGGCCTTTGACAATTCAGAGGGTGAGGAGAGTATACGCTGTGTGGCAGCTCCCGTGTTTTATAACAATAAATTAATAGGTGCCATCTCTATTGTAGGCATGGTCAATAAATATACTGATGATGTAATACCTGATATTGTCACTCATACTTTAAAGTGTGCCTCAGATATTGCAGCTGACATGGCCTGCAGATAAATGACAATGTATTAAAGAGCAAAGACAATAAACCCTGAAGATACAATCTGCTTTTTTAAATGACAAATATTTAAAAAAGGTTGTATATCTGTAGGCAGGCATCTTTATTATTATAAATAGGTAGGATAAATTTTTTATAAAAACAATGGTTTATCCCTATTCTAGGATCCTAGAATGTAAGTGTGCAGGTTAAAGCTTATCTTAAAATACAGCTTAAATTTAAGTTTATTTTAAAGACAGCTCTGTCAGATGATAAGGATGAGTAGGGATATAGTGTAAAATCTTGTATGTAAGGAGCTTTGAATATAAAAACAAATTTAAAAAAAGTTGGCATTAAAAAAATAAACAGCAATTAATGTCTATGCTCAAAATTAATAATTTGTGACAAAAGTGTGAAATAACTCAAATAAAATTTGATGGTTTTGGCTTAGGATCCTAGCTACAGTTTAACTTAAAATTTGCATTAGAACTATATATTAGCAAAAGAGGTTTATATGAAGGCATGTGTATTACACAAAAAGGGTGATCTTCATTTTGAGGATGTTGCTGAGCCACAAATCAAGTGCGCTGATGAGGTCAAGGTCAAGATTCTAGCCGGCGGTATCTGCGGTTCAGATCAGCACTACTTTGCCGAAGGCGGTATCGGCTCTGCCATCGTGGTACGTGAGCCTATAGTTTTAGGTCACGAGGGCTGCGGTATTGTAGAGTCAGTAGGCGAGAATGTTGACAATCTTAAAGTAGGCGACATGGTAATTCTGCGTCCTGCCCGTCCATGCTTTGACTGTGAGTACTGCAAGATTGGCATGTACACCTACTGCATGAATATGCGTCACTTAGGCTCTGCTGCCACACTGCCTCATACTCAGGGTCTTTTTGCTGAGAAGGTTGTAGTGCACAAAGCTCAGTGCCGTGTTGTTAAAAACATGAAGCCAGAGGTTGCTGCCTTTGCCGAGCCTTTAGGTATTGCCTACAATGGCGTACACAGCCTTGGTGATGTTGTCGGCAAGAATGTTTTAGTTATGGGCGCAGGTCCAATTGGCTGTCTGTGTGCAGCTGCTGCCAAGACCTTAGGCGCTGACAGAGTAACTGTTGTTGATATCAGAAGCAAGCCACTTGAGATTGCTCTGCAGATGGGTGCCGATGAAGTATGCAATTCAAAGGAAAACCCAGAGCAGATTGAAAAGTGGTGCCAGAACAAGGGTCACTTTGACTGCTGTATCGAGGCAACAGGTAATGGCTTTGCAGCAACACAGGCCATGAAGATGACCCGTCCTGAGGGTGTATTCTCACAGGTTGGCATGTTTGGCACAGGTCATCAGCCACAGGATTTAGGTCCATTTATGACCAAGGGACTTAAGTGGGTATCAGTATTCAGATTCTACGAGGAGTTTGGTCCTTGCGTATCAGCTCTTGAGCGTGGTCTTATCGACCCACTTCCACTGCTGAGCGCTTCATATCCAGCCGAGCAGATCAATGAGGCCATGCAGGCCGCTCTGTCTCCTGAGACCATGAAGGTTCAGATTCACTTTTAAATAATAATGGTGCGCCTTATGGCGCACCATCTGCATAATGAGGATCAATATGACAGAAATACCAAAACTAAAATTAAACACAAAAACTGCCATATCTGATCAGATATATAGTTTTCTACGTTCTCTGATTATTTCAACTAAAATCACTCCAGGCTCTTCCTTTTCAGAAAATGCCCTGTCAGCCCATTTTAGTGTGTCACGTCAGCCTGTGCGTGTGGCACTTAACAATCTTGAGCATGACGGACTTATCAGCGTTTATCCGCAAAAGGGCACTGTAGTTAAAAAAATATCCATTAAAAATCTGCGTCAGGTAGTCTTTGTGCGCTCATCTCTTGAGTGTTCATCTATAGACAATATAAAGAATTTAAGCGTAGATAAATTTGCAAGCGTTATTAAAAAACTTAAAAACAACATACGCGATCAGGAAAAAAAGATAGACAGGGATAATCTGGCTCAGACCTTTTTGCCCCTTGATGATAAATTTCATGAAATTATCTGCTCCTTTTCTGACTGCGAGATGACATGGCCTTTAATTCAGTCAGTAAAAGGTCATCTTGATAGAATAAGATATCTCTCTCTTGGCAATGAATCGCCTGTAGAAAGTCTTATAGAGCATCATAAAACCATTTTTCAGGCCATAGAAGATTATGACTATGAAAGGGTAAAAGAACTGCTGCGTGAGCATCATAATGAAGTGTTGCAGACACATATCAGTATTAAAAGAAAATATGAGCAGTGGTTTGAAGAGTAAAGAATAAAGGCCTGATGACGGGCCTTATTTTTTTATGACGCGCAAATAAAAAAAACAGCCTGAAGCTGATTTGAAAATTTTTAAATTTTAACTCTGGCTCCTCCTACTGGACTTGAACCAGCGACATACGGATTAACAGTCCGCCGTTCTACCGACTGAACTAAGGAGGAACACTAGAGTTTGTTTTTCAAGCATCGCTTGAACGAGATGCATTATAATTAGTTGATATCACTCTGTCAACAAAAAATTTAAATATTTTTTACATATTTTCAACATACAGTCTGCACATAACCTCAGCTATGCAAGAGAGAATAATTAAATAAGACATGTAACACGCTGCTTCCTATTGTTCCTAACTAAGATATTCTAGTTTTTCTATAGGCTTTTACAAAATCTTGTTTTATCTATGAATATGTTAAAGCACACAGAGCAAAGTCTGACAGCACAGATGGTCATAAGTTGAATCTGTGCTGTACTAACTTTTATCAACAGTTGTCCACTGCGTTTTATCCCTTATTCATTTATTATCTGTATATGGGAGCATGAGTCTTATAAGAGGCCTTTACAAGGATTTGCAGCTGTAGAGCACATCTATAGACTCAAGATCACACTCATCTGCATCATAGATAAAATCTACAACAACATTATATTTATCAAAGGCCTTAAGTGCCTTAAGGCCAAGTTTCTTTTGTATGATACCTATAAGATCTGATCTTACATGCAGGATAATATATAAATCTATAATAGCCTTACTCTCAAGATAGTCTTTAATCTGCCCAAGTATGTCAAAAGACTCTGCTGTAAAACCTTTAACATCATATTCAAGATGGCTAAAGGAAGCATAACCGCCCCATGAGCTTTTGCACAAAGAGTCAAGCATATCAACACAGATAACATTACAGCTCTCAGCATGAGTCTTATCTAAAAGATATCTGAAGTTTTGAGTATTGCTGTATCTGTTGTCATAAAGCTCAATAATCGCGTCAGCCTCAGCTATATAATTTGCAAAATGCTTTACATCCTTTTTCTCAACTGTAAGAAAACTGATGCAGCTAAAATCTCGTTGTTTAAAGTCCTGATTTAATTTTTGTACCTGCTGCAGGGGGACAGGTTTAGCATCTAGTGCACTTAAGGTAAAAGTAGAGTAGGGATATATGGAGTGTACTCTAAAATCTAACAGCGCAGTATCAAAGAGATCATCATGAGCCTTAGAGTCTATCAAGAATAGAGGATTAGCGATCATGGCTCTAAGATCTTCAGGTTTTTCCCTGTCTGCAGGATAAAAGGCCAGAGCTGAGAATTTGCCGCAGGGATCGGTTAACTGCGCGAGCTTATCAAGCATAGAGGCAATAAGCTTTTTATTATGTACCATATATAATCCGTTAAATACCATGTTGTCTGTAGTGTAATTAACTTATTATAAGGTAAAAAAGGCAGTGCGTTAAAAAAAGGGGGTCCAGAAACGAAAAAATCAGCCTGAGGCTGATTTGAAATTTTTAACTTTTACTCTGGCTCCTCCTACTGGACTTGAACCAGCGACATACGGATTAACAGTCCGCCGTTCTACCGACTGAACTAAGGAGGAACACTAGAGTATCTTTATTGCTAAAGTGCTGACCATTATATAGTTAATTTTTTTAAAGTCAACATCTTTTTTGAATTTCTTTTTAACCATAGCAGCTAAATGACCTTCTGAGCCTGAACATAGATAACTGACATCTTATACATTAAGATACTGTTTTGCTTTTACAATCGCTAAAAGGGCGCAGCTTTCATGTCTTATTTTTACATACATATGCTCATGATAAAGATCACACCATATAGCGTTAAAAAGCCTCTTTTTAGACATTTTAGGTGTCTTTTGTATTTTATTTGTTCAACATTTTGTCTATATAGATGCGCTGTGTTTCAAAAACGAGCAATAGCGTGCAATGCTGTGTGTTTTTGCATTTTTCTATGGCAAAATAAGTGCTAAACAAGGCTTGAAAGACATAATTAGAACTATAAAAAATGCTGTCTTTATACAGATCAGATTAGCATATGGAGATAGAAAAATATGCAGAAGTTGACCGATACCTTTACCCTGACAAGTGGTCAGACCATTCCATGCGTAGGCTTTGGCACCTGGCAGACTCCAGATGGCCCCACTGCAGTACATGCCGTAAGAGCTGCTCTTGATGCAGGCTACAGACATATTGATACAGCAGCCATCTATGGCAATGAGTCAAGTGTGGGCAAGGCTATAAAAGAGTCAGGCATTGCCAGAGAGGAAATCTTTGTCACTACCAAGCTGTGGAATTCACACAGAGGCTATAAGAGCACCAAGGAGGCTTTTCGCAAGAGCCTTGGCGATTTAGGTCTTGATTATATAGATCTGTACCTCATTCACTGGCCAGCCTCAAAGTCACGTTTTGACAATGCCGATGAGCTTAATATACAAAGCTGGCAGGCTATGTGCGAGCTTTATGAAAAG
>NZ_UAPU01000005.1:0-130000 GCF_900445255.1 Anaerobiospirillum thomasii | reverse complement strand
ATTGCATGGGAAGGTAAACATCATGGAATCAACCTCACTGTCGCAGTTGCCTCTTACTGAAATAATACGTGAGGCATGGGCATTTAGCAGATCGGCTGTATCCTGAGGATTGTAGCTCTCTGGCAGTCTGTTGCGCGGACCGTGATTTAACAGATCGCCCAAAAGAATAATAACAGAGCATCTGTGTTGCTCTTTATAAGATAGAATCTTTTCAACCTCGTGGGCACCACCGTGAATATCAGACATTACCAGATAACGCATATTTAATCCTTTTTTGCGCAAAGTTGAATCATATGTCTTTTGCTCAATTGCAAGAGACCTTTAAAAAAAGTATTCTATCACAAAGGCATAAAAGTCTTTTAAGGAGTATTTATGGAAAAAGATAACAGCATTGCCCTGCTCATTGCAGTCTGCCTGACCATGTTCTTCAATGCCTTTATGGGCAGCTCCATAAATATTGCCGTACCATATATAGCAGAAGATTATGCAGTGCCGCCGCAGAGCGTCACCTGGATGATAAATGCCTTTATGATAACAACAGCTCCCTTTTTAATTGGAGCTTCAGCACTTGCCAATCGCTTTGGTCTGCACAGAATCTATGTCATAGGCGCATTTTTAGCCACAGTCTCATCCATTGTCATTCCACTGTGCCCTGTATTTAGTGCCATTGTGGTGGCACGCGCCATGCAAGGCATTATCTTTGCTCTTATTTTCTGTACTGCCATGGCTCTTTTAGTCTATAACCTGCAAAAGGAAAAAAGAGCCTTTGCCATTGGTATAGCAACAGGATCAGTTTATGCAGGATTGTCTGTCTCCCCTCTTATAGGCGGAATCATCACTGACACCTTAGGCTGGAGAGCTATCTTTTATCTTACAGCTCTAGGTCAGATTGTAAGTCTGTATCTTGTAAGAAAAGTAAAACCTGACACACCTATATCAAATTATCTGTCACTTACCAAGATTGCTCTGTCCTTTATTGCAGGTCTTGTATTTTTAGTAGGACTTTCAAATATTCTGTACGATACACGCTATGCCTTTGCCATTGTGGCGGGTCTCGTGCTGCTTATTATCTATATTGCCCTTGAGCTAAAATCAAAGCATCAGCTCTTTCCACTTACAGTACTCTTTAGCAATTCATCTTTAAACTATCAGCTTATAGCCTCGCTTTTAAACTATACCTCAAGCTTTGCCATAAGCTTTCTACTGGCTTTGCATTTGGAGCTTATTGAGGGCTATTCAGCCACGCAGGCTGGCATTATTCTTATTGCGCAGCCTGCCGTTATGATGATTACCTCTGTATGCTCTGGCAAGATAAGTCAGTATATAAATAAAAATCTGATGACCATACTTGGAATGGTCATTCTGGCCATTGGCCTTTATATGCTAAGTCTTTTGCAGAGTAATGCCTCTATGAGCATGATTATGGCAGCACAGATTATCTGCGGTTTTGGCTTTGGTATTTTCTCAGCCCCAAACACCCATATCTGTATGTCGCTTGTAGATAAGTCACAGCTTGCCAATGTCAATGCCCTTTTAGCTCTGTCACGCAATCTGGGTATGGCCTTTTCCATGGCTTTTATTACTGGCATACTCTATTTCTTTATAAAGTCACAGCCAGGCACTACCACCTATCTGTATGAGCTTTCATACTCAATATCCTACGCCTTTTTCATTTCTGTGCTGATCTGTATTGCAGGTACAGTCTTTTGCATACTGGCAGCGCTTAATTACTATCATAAGATTTATAAAGTACGTTATATGAAAGATTAATACTTTTGTTACACTTAATTTAGAAAAAAATTTTAATTTTTTGTTAATTTTCCTGATATTTTTTCACCATATTCTACATTTTTAGTCCATTCACTTTAAAAAAAATGAAACTAAATCACAATTTTTTATTCATTTATGAATTAAAATGTCATTATATTTGCAAATGATGAAAATATGTGACTATAGGCTTGATAATGAGTATTGTTGAGAAATTAAATTCCCCCAATCTAAAGCTATCAAAATCAGATCACAGAGTACTTGATTACATTAAAAAGAATGGTCTAAATGCATGTTCGGCTGCTATTTCAGAAATTGCCAGAAGCTGCGATGTTTCACATGCCACTGTTACGCGTTTTGCCAGAAAATTTGGTTTTGATACTTTAAGATCCTTTAAAATAGCTCTGGCCAAGGAGCTTGGCTCAGATGACAATCAGGGTACCTTCATCGATTCTATTATTTCAAATGATGAGTCATGCGCTGACACATCCATGAAACTTTTGCAGATAAATATTTCAACTCTAAAGCAGACTTTAAAAGATCTTGATCTTGAGGCTGTAAATGCTGTTGCCAGAAATATAAGCACAGCAAGGCGCATCTTTTTTATAGGTATTGGCAACTCAGGCTTTGCAGCTGAGGACAGCGCTTATAAATTTGCCCGTATAGGTATTGATGCAAGAGCCATAACCGACAGTCATGCCATACAGATACAGTCTACTTTGATAAAACCTGATGATCTGGTTATTGCCTTTTCAAACTCAGGTACCACAAAAGAAATTATTTATGCTGTAAACACTGCTCTGCATAACAGATCTACAGTTGTTGCCATCACTTCACAGGGTGGCTCGCCGCTACATGATCTGGCCAATCTGGTGCTACTTTATGCTGTAAGAGAGTCAATCATCGAGTCAGGTTCAATCAATTCAAAGCTTGCAGTGTTTTACATAGTAGATCTGCTCTTTGCAGAGGTTATTAAGATTTTGGGCAAAAAGGCCATTGTCACCAAGCAAAAGACAGCAATGGCTTTGAACTTATAGTTTTATATAAAATAGAATCACAGGAGATAAATATGCGTATTTACAGAGCAAAAGATTATCAGGACTTAAGCCGCAAGGCAGCCAACATTATTTCAGCCCAGGTCATTTTAAAGCCTGACTGTGTATTAGGTCTGGCTACAGGTTCAAGCCCTATTGGTACCTACAAGCAACTTATTGAGTGGTACAACAAAGGTGATCTTGACTTTTCAGAGGTAAAAACTGTAAATCTTGATGAATACAGAGGCTTAGGTATAGAGAGCGATCAGAGCTATGTATACTTCATGCAGGAAAACCTCTTTAAGCACATCAATATCAAATCTGAAAACATCAATATTCCAAATGGCAAGAATACAGATGCAGATGCCGAGTGCAAACGCTATGAAAAGGTAATTGCCGATCTTGGCGGTACTGACATTCAGCTTTTAGGCATTGGCCGTAACGGCCATATTGGATTTAATGAGCCAGATACCTCCTTTATCAAGGAAACACACTGCGTTGATCTGACTCAGAGCACAATTGATGCCAACAAGAGATTCTTTGCAAGCATTGATGATGTTCCTCGTCAGGCCTATACCATGGGTATCAATGCTATTATGCAGGCTAAAAAGGTTTTACTTATTGCCTCAGGTAAAGACAAGGCCGAGGCTATCTACAAGTCATTCTTTGGCCCTATTACTCCAGAAGTTCCAGCTTCAATTCTGCAGCTGCACAAAGATGTTGTAGTTGTTGCCGATGATGATGCTTTATCTCTGGTCAAATAATATTTTTATATAAAACTATTAACCTTTTGTGTTTGAGGTCTGATTTTATCAGACCTTTTTATTTTTTAAATCCCATAAAATCAAGGTATTAACCCCACTTTTTTAAATTTTGCGCTCAATTTTTCACTATGTGAAACACTTTTTTAAATAGTGGTTCTAAAATAGCACCACTTTACAAATTAGAGTGTATGTTATGGGTAACTATTTTTTTAATGACAATTTTATAACTAACAGCAAAGCATATAAGGCAGGCAGACGCTGCGCCAACAGCAATCCTTTAAACAGCAGACTTTATAAGGATTTATCAAAATGCGCTATCTGCTGTGACAATAATGCTGATAAGAGCAGATCTATAAATAAAGGATTTCACAAGAATATTTTCGAAATTTTTGCGGTTGATTACCATGAAAAGCACTAAAGAAAGCAAAAGAGTCTGCCCAAGACTTACTGCCATGACAGCTATTGCCGCCATGCCGCTGCTTGCTAGTTTATGTATGGCACATGAAGATCTTTATCTTAATACCAGCAGCTCCCTGCCCTATGGCATCTACCATAATGAGGATACAGCAAGAGCGCAGTCTTTGAAGATAAATGACATAGCTTTAGTCTGTCTTAACAGATCTCATGCCAAAATTGCCTTTGAGCGTGGCTACATCGGATTTGGCAGATGCTCAGATGGCACAGCTCCTGTGGGCAAGCGTATAGTTGCCATAGAGGGAGATAATGTGCGTATTGATGCAGATGGCATCCATGTTAATAACAAAATTGTAGACTATTCAAAACCTGCAGACACTGACAGTAAGGGGCGTACCCTTGAGCACTACAGTATAGACAGGATCCTGCACGGCAAGGAATATATACTTGCCAACAGACATAAAGACTCATATGACAGCAGATATTTTGGCCCTGTCAGCTCTGACATGATTATAGGTAAGTTAAATTCTCTCGTTACTGTATAAACATAGGGCAAAATAGCCTGATGTAGATATGTAATATGCAAAAGGGACAGTGTTTTAAATACTGCCCCTTTTTAAGATCTTTACAAGTTACTCAATTTAGAAAGTGTAACGTGCACCTAATGAGAATACGCTCTCTTCAAAATCTGCACCGGTTAGTGCATAAAAGCTCTTTGCGCTCTTGACGTTATCATCAGTGCCGGCATCAAAACGAGCTTCACCCCATACATTAAAGCGTGGATTTATCTGATAGTTGGCGTAAACAGGTATGGTCTGTGCCTTTACAGTTGTGGTGCCATCATCAAACTTTAAGTGATTAAAGCCAGTTGCTAAAGTTATGCCATTACTAAAGGCATAGGCAGCAACTGTCTCAAAACCTGAAGCTTTTACATCCTCAACATCTCCTGCTACGGCAGAAAAGTTGCGCTCATTATATAAAGCAGCCACATATGGACCATTTGCCAGATCACCCCATGATGCAGAGAAAGCATATGAATGCACTTTATCTAAATCTACACCGTTTTTAGCTAGAAATGAAACCTCTTTAGCCTGTGTCTGTATGAAAGAATAACCTGCTGTAACTGCTATAGGACCAAATAGCACAGGAGCTGAGGTATAGCCTACGGATGCAGCATAACCATGGTCAATATCTACAGTTTCATATCTGTCAGAGCCATTGATCTCAAGGTTTTCAAATGATCCTGTATTGCTGTTGTATGAGCCAAGATACAGACCTTTTACTACCTGATTATCCTGAGCTGTCTGATAAGAAACATTTACATCAAAGCCAGAGCCTGACCAGGTGTACATAATCATGCCGTCACGGATATCACTATCAGAGATCTGTGCAATAGCACCCCAGTCATCAAAAATATCAGTAGCAGCAAGAGCTGGTTTTAGGGCATCTTCAAAACGGCCACCCTTAATCTGGCCATACTGGCCAAAATCGGCTCCTATCCAGGCATAGCGTACGCCCCATTCGCCACCATCGCCCATAGTTCCGTCAGCAACATCCCACTCCATATTTGCAAAACCGGCAATTCCCTGAGTAAGTTGAGTGCGCATATCAAATCCTAAACGGCCTGAGGCCTGAAGAGAGGTATCATTGTAAGAGTTTAACTCAGCAGCATTTGATGAGTATACTACACCCTGTACACGACCATAAATATCAAGGTTGTAACCATCTTTACTATATACGCTTGCAGCTGTAGCAATTGAAGATACAGCCATTGAAGCTATGGACAGAGCAATTAATGTCTTTTTCATAATATATTAATCCTTTAGTAAGCTATAGCTAACTCATTTAATATAGCAAGTTATTAAGATAATGCAAGATCTTTTCGCAACTCGATATATAAATGACGTATTTATGCATATTTATAAGAATAGAATCAGAAATTTAAAATGAATGACAAGAAATATTAGTATAATTACTTTATCAATATAAATAGTATAGTTATAAGCCACAAGAAGTAATAATGAAGCAGATATACAGGATTGCTCTTCGTTTAATTCATGAATTTTTAAGATAAGAAGGAAGAAAAGTAGTTTGAAGTATTGGCAGTAAGGAGAGTTTAATTAAGTTTGAATGGTTGATTTATAATACTTTGAGTAAAAATTAAATATATTTTTTATAGAAGTAAAAAGGCAGGAATTTCCTGCCTTTTTATTAAATCTGATTGTTAAATCAAATTAGAAGGTGTAACGGGCACCAACTGAGAAGGCTGGCTTTAACAGACCTTCACCGGCAACTGCCTTGTATGATGCATCAGCACCGGTACCGTCATCAGTACCAACATCAAAGCGGGCCTCAGTCCATACGTTGAAACGTGGATTGATCTGGTAGTTTACGTATACAGGTACAACGTGGGCCTCAGCCTCAACAGCGCCCTTATCTACGTTCTTGTACTCATAGCCAGTTCTTACAGAAACACCGTTGGCAAAGCCGTATGCTACAGCGAACTCAACACCGTCGATATCCCAATCTTCTGAGTTAGCTACATCAAACTCATAGGTACGGTGGTTGTATAAAGCTGCAACATAAAGACCCTGAGCTAAATCGCCCCATGAAGCTGAGAAAGCATAATCATTTACATTCTTAAGAGCATCTGTATTGGTTGGCTCATCAACCTGAGTCTTGGTGATACCAAAGCCTGCCTTAACAGCAATTGGGCCGAACAGAACTGGAGCGCTCTTATAGCCAACAGCTAAAGCGCCAGCCATATCAATGTCGGCATTGCCGTAGTGACGGAACTCGTGAGCGTCAGCAGCAGTCTGGAATGAAGCTAATACGTCTACACCATAACCGTTCCATGAGTACATAATGATACCGTTACGCTTGTCACCGTCACCATTCTGACCAACGCAGCCCCAGTCGTCATAAATATCGGTTGGGCCAAGAACATACTTGGTAGCATCTTCAAAACGGCCACCCTTGATCTGACCATACTGACCAAAGTCAGCACCGATCCAGGCGTAACGAACGCCCCACTCACCGCCATCAGTGCCTCTGGTGCCGTCAGCAACATCCCACTCCATCTTGGCAAAGCCAGCAACACCCTGAGTTAACTGAGTGCGCATATCAAAGCCTAAACGGCCTGAAGCCTGTAAAGAAATATCGTCGTAGTGGTTTAAATCTGCGTAGTTGCCATTGTACATAACACCCTGTACACGACCATATACGGCTAAGGTATCACCGTCTTTCTCATAAACGGTGGCAGCTGATGCTACTGAAGAAGCAGCCATGGCTGCAACTGCTAAAGCTAATAATGACTTTTTCATAATCTTATAATCCCAAAATTATATATTTATAAATACACACCTGAGATATCACCTCAAGCATGTTCAATATACCACTTTTATTTATTTTTTAAACTGTTTTTTTATTTATTTTTTGTTATTTCCAAAAAGTTCAATATTTTTGCAAATATTTGATTTCATGATATTTATTGAATTTTTTAACTTTTATTTTACAATTAACTATTTGAATTTATAGATTTTTTATAATTTTCAATCTTTATTCAAACAACGTTCTCTTTTCATAATTGTGATATTTATCACACTATTGTGCTATATCTAAACGTTCAATCTTAACTTACATGTCTCTTGCAATTTACTACTTTTTAAAATTTACAGCCATGAAAAACTTTTAATATGGTGGTTTTAGAAATGATCAAAGCTAAAGTCCCAAGATACAGAGAACTTAAATTGTGGTAATAAAGCTATTTTTTCCTAAGATAGGTATCTGCCGACACTTAAAACTCAAGCCCTCTTATTTATATTATCTTTCGCTCCCTCTGTTAAGAGGCTTGATATATTCTGTTTATCAGATAAGTTTTCTGCTACTAAGAACTATGTAAGATCGTAGTTGTTCTTGTGAGCAAAGTTGATTTATCGCTTAATAACTGACTTTAAACAACATTTTTTTGCGCTATCAATCAAAAAAGCCCGGGAGATCCGAGCTTTTTTAATTATGGACTTTGATTCTTATATCTTTTTAAAGATTAATGAACCATTTGTGCCACCAAAACCAAAGCTATTGGTCAGAGCATATTCAAAGCTTCTGCTCTGTGCCACATTGGCAACCAGGTTAAATCCACCTACTTCAGGATCAGGATTGTCGAGGTTGATGGTTGGAGGACAGATCTGATCATGCACTGCCATAGTGGTAATAACAGCCTCAATGGCGCCTGCTGCACCTAAGAGGTGACCTGTCATTGACTTGGTTGAGCTCATGCATGTGTTCTCAGGAGCCTCACCAAATATGTTCTTGACAGCACGCAGCTCTGATAAATCACCAATATGGGTTGAAGTACCGTGAGCATTGATATAGCCAATCTGCTCTGCCTTGATGCCAGCATCTCTGATGGCATTTTCCATAGACAGACGTGCACCAGAACCATCTTCTGCTGTGGCAGTCATGTGGTAGGCGTCACCGCTCATACCAAAACCTACAAGCTCAGCATAGATCTTGGCACCACGTGCCTTGGCATGCTCATACTCTTCAAGTACCAGAACACCGGCACCGTCGCCGAGAACAAAGCCGTCACGATCAACATCCCATGGACGTGAAGCACGCTCTGGTTCATCATTGCGTGTAGATAAAGCCTTAAGGGCGCTGAAGCCGCCAATACCCATCTGTGTTGAGGCTTTCTCAGAGCCGCCGCAGATCATGGCATCTGCATCGCCGCAGGCGATAAGACGAGCTGAAAGACCTATTGCATGTGTACCTGAGGCACAGGCTGTAACTGTTGCAAGATTAGGTCCGCGCAGTCCCTTTAAAATAGATAAATGACCTGAAACCATGTTGATAATGGTTGAAGGTACGAAGAAAGGACTGATGCCTCTTGGGCCCTTGGCCACAAGAGCTGTAATATTCTGTTCTATAAGACCAAGACCGCCGATACCAGAACCTACCATAGTACCAATGCGGTGAGCATTGCTCTCATTAACCTCAAGTCCTGAGTCTGCAAAAGCCATGATGCCGGCTGCTATACCATACTGTATAAACAGATCCATCTTGCGCTCATCTTTACGGCTGATGCCCCAATCTTCAGGATTAAAATTCTTTATAAGACCAGCTATTTTTACACTAAAGGCGCTGGTGTCGAAATGCTCAATGGTGGAGATGCCGCTCTTGCCTGCACATAGAGCTTTAAAAGATTCTTCTGCAGTATTACCCACTGGACTCAACATGCCTAGACCGGTAACTACAACCCTGCGCTTTTGCACCGTATATGCCTCCAAATTTGACGATTTATAAACAAATAAAGAGATGACTAGCATCTCCCTAACTTAACACATCAACGGCGGATATAATCCGCCGCCTCATATTACTCCTGATGAGCTTTGATGTAGTCGATTGCTGCCTGAACAGTATTGATGTTCTCAGCTTCTTCATCAGGGATTTCGGTCTCAAACTCTTCCTCTAGAGCCATTACTAACTCTACAGTATCAAGAGAATCAGCACCTAGGTCGTCAACGAATGATGCTTCAGGAACTACTGCGTCAGGATCTGCACCTAACATATCAACGATAATCTTTTTTACACGATCTTCAATGGTATTGCTCATTTGTTTCCTGATCAGACTGTGCGTTACACAGTTCTGTCCTTAGTTAGCAGTTGCCGACACTATGCCGGAACCTAAAAAAAATTTCGATTGTGATTATATATGTTTTAAAAATTTTTTGGTAGTGAAAATATCACATATTTAAAGTTTAAATGCCATATATCACAATTTTTCATTAATTACAGTGTAAACCACCATTTACATCAATAGTGGAGCCTGTAATGTAGGCTGCCAGATCTGAGGCTAAAAAGACTACAGAGCCTGCCACATCGTCCACACTACCGCCTCTCTTTAAAGGTATATTGTTAACCCAGGCTTTGGTCTGCTCCTCATTTAAAGCAGCAGTCATATCAGTCTCGATAAAGCCAGGGGCTACACAGTTTACAGTAATACCGCGTGAGCCCAACTCCATGGCAAGAGATCTGGTAAAGCCGATTAAGCCTGCCTTGGCAGCTGAGTAGTTGCACTGACCGCCATTACCTGTCTGACCTGAGATTGAGGTAATATTGATAATTCTGCCAGCTCTCTTTTTAAGCATTGGGCTCATGCAGGCCTTGGTCAGCCTGGCTACAGCTGTAAGATTACAGGTAATTACAGAATCCCAGTCTTCATTTTTCATGCGCATGAACAGACCGTCTTTGGTTATACCTGCATTATTGACTAAAATGTCAGGTGCAGCACCGCACTTTTCAATAACAGCTGGCAGCAGAGCGTCAACTGAGTCAAGATCAAGGCTGTTCATGACAAAGCCAAAACCCTTACCATCCAGATAGGCAGTGATGGCATCGGCACCTGCCTGTGATGTGGCAGTACCGCATACAGTGGCACCAAGAGCTGCAAAGTGCTCGGCAATGCCCTTGCCGATACCGCGTGAGGCACCGGTTACAAGTACAATCTTAGATGAAAAATCCAAGTTAAACATATATCATCTCCTAAGGTATTAGGCTATTGCCTCAAGACTCTTTTCAAGTGAGTCCATATCAAAAACATTACCGGCACCAAGGCTCTTGTCAATCTTGCGGTTAAGTCCGGTCAGAACCTTGCCAGGACCTACTTCAATTAAAGCCTCGCAGCCATCATTTTTAAGCTGCACTACAGTCTCAACCCAGCGTACAGGACCTGTAAGCTGTAAAATTAAAGCCTTTACAATCTCATCCTTTAAGCTTATGGCTTTGGCATAGGCATTGACATAGACAGGAGTTGTCACATCTTTAACCTCAATGTGAGACAGAGCCTCATTTAATCTGTCAGCTGCACTTTGCATCAGCGGGCAGTGTGATGGAGCAGATACAGCAAGAGCTACAGTGCGGCGGGCACCCCTGGCAGTTAAAATTTCACCGGCACGGGCTACAGCTTTGGCACAGCCTGATATTACAACCTGACCTGGTGTATTGAAATTGGCAGCCCATACGGCATCATCACCAACACTTGCCTCTTTACAGGCCTCAATAACAATCTCATCATCAAGACCTAAAACAGCCATCATGGCACCCTCGCCTGCTGGTACCGCCTCCTGCATGGCCTGACCACGCAGACGCACCAGACGCAGAGCATCGGCAAAATCAATGGCACCTGCAGCCACTAAGGCTGAGTACTCACCTAAGGAGTGTCCTGCAAAGGCACATGGGGCATGAGCCTTTTGCATAAACAGTCTGAAAGCTGCAATAGATGCAGTTAAAATGGCAGGCTGTGTAACTTCAGTCTTGTTCAGCTCACTCTCAGGACCGTTTAGAGTAAGATCAAGCATATCATAGCCTAAAGCCTCTGAGGCCTGGGCATAGGTCTGCTTTACAATGTCATTATCCATTACAGATGAGAGCATACCTACTGACTGTGAGCCCTGACCTGGAAATACGGCTGCGTACTTTTTCATAAAGATTTCTCCTTAAAAGGAAAAGATACCTTTTCATTTAAAGGTATCTTACAAGAGGGGTTAATAGCGTACCAGGGCTGCACCCCAGGTAAAACCACCACCGAATGATTCTAGCAACAGAGTGTTGCCGCGTATAATGCGCCCTGATCTTATGCCTTCATCAAGAGCCAGAGGCACTGAGGCTGCTGAGGTATTACCCTGCTTATCAAGCGTAACTATAACCTGAGACATGTCCATATGCAGTTTGCGTGCTGTGACGCTGATAATGCGCAGATTGGCCTGATGCGGCACAAGAAAATCCAGATCTGCATCAGTCATGCCGGCCATCTCAAGAGTATCTGATACAAGCTTTGCAAGTACTGATACTGCTCTTTTGAACACATCATTGCCCTTCATGAACAGATAGGCATCTCTATCCTTGTGCTCACGTGACAGGTTAGGTAAAAGCAGCAGATCGCCACATGACGGATCGGATCCTAGATTTACAGCAAGTGTACCCTGCTCGGCACTTTTGCCAAGCACTATGGCACCGGCTCCGTCACCAAAGAGAATAATTGTAGTTCTGTCATTAGGATCGCAGGCCTTAGAGAGGCTGTCTACACCTACTACCAGAATATTTTTGGCCTGTCCTGACATAATCATGGCATGGGCTACACTGTAGGCATAGGAAAAGCCTGCACAGGCGGCAGCCACATCAAAGGCAAAGGCCTTTTTAATTCCAAGTATCCTGCCAATCTCACAGGCACTAGACGGGAAAGCGTTTTGTGATGAGGTTGTAGCACAGATAATGGCATCAATATCATCTACATCAAGGCCACTCTCCTCAATAGCCAAAGCTCCTGCTTTAGCCCCCATAAAAGCAGCTGTTTCATTCTCTGAGGCTATGCGGCGCTCTAAAATTCCGGTGCGCTCTACAATCCATTCATTGGAGGTCTCGACCATTTTCTCAAGGTCGGCATTTGTTCGTATTGTTTCTGGCAGATAACCACCAGTGCCTAGGATCTTGGTATACAAAACATCACCACTTATAAAGGGCCTTTACGGCATTACACAAAATTTATCCGATTATAACACAAAGACAATTTAGCTAAAAAAATAAAAATCTTATCTATATTTTCTTGTCTGATGTCAGATTGTTATACATACTCTGCGCAAGATTATGCTCACAGGCAAGTACAGCCTCAACCACAGCAAGAGCCAAAGCATCCTTGCCTTGTCTTGCATGACAGGCAATGACATTTTCTTTGAGACCTAAAATCACAGAAGCATTGTACTGCCATGGTGTCAGCCAGTCAGGACGCATCATTTTGCTTAAAAAACGGGAAATGGATGAACCACTGTCATAGGCATCGGCAATACCCTTGGCTGCCTTGAGTGCTGTATTTGCAGTATTGGCATCAGACACAATTACATTGGCATCTGTAAGAAAAATTTTATCAGGTGCGATAAAACCGTCATATCTTATACTGCTGTCCTTTTTAAGGTAGATATTGGCATCATAGGCCATAGGATTTAATCTTACATCATCACCAAGAGCATTTAAAAGTCTGACCCTTGGGGCCTCTTTATCTAAATAAACCCTGGCACAAGCAGAGCCTAATATAGCAAATTTTAGCAGATCATCAGCCCCTACTGCCACATTAGCACCCATATCAAGCATTAAAAGATAGCTTTTAGCTCCTGTGGGTATTTTTGAGGCAAGTGAGAGTGTTTCACTGTAGGCGCCTACAATATGACGGGACATGGCAGACAGATAGATGCCATCTGACATACTTACAGTTGCCATGCTCTCTTTATTTAAAGTCATTAAAAGAGCAAGTGCAGTGGCACAGTTGCCATCAGATGCGCTCTGCTGCGGGTTTTTTGTTGTATCTAAGGCCCGTGCATTGTGAAAAACATAGAATTTTTCGTCAATTTTCCCACACTGCATGGCTTCTTTTAAACTGTCAGAGCCAAAAACATGTACCTTGAGTGAAGGATACAAGGTATGGGCAAAATTCAAAGCCCCTGCTATATCATTATCAGGCAGAGTGGAGCCTGTAAGATCGAGGGCGAGAGTAATATCTTTTTTATCCTGCATAATAATAAAACAGGGCCTTATGTTAAACATAATGCCCCGTTCCCTGTTCTAAAAATCAGTTTATAGATTATTCAGCGTCTTTAACGTCGATAACCTTAACGCCACGGTAGTAACCATTCTCGGTTACGTGATGACGGATATGAACCTCACCTGAGGTTGGATCAACTGAAAGCTGACGTGCTGTTAAAGCATCGTGGGTACGACGCTTGTCACGACGTGAACGGGACTGATGGTTCTGTGGAACGGCCATTTGTGTCTCCTAAAATTTTCATCAATTTGCGGAGAGTAATCTGCTCCCGCGACTGTAAAACTCAAATCAACCACATTAAAATGTGGGAACGACTGCAGCATCTTATAGAGCTGCAATGCATTTATAAATTAGATAAAAAACACTGTTGTGTTTTCTAAGCGCATAATTCTACATAATTTAATGCACTTTGTCACTATTTTTACAAAAAGTTTTTTGCGTATACTGTCATAGCGCTAAAACCAAGAGCAAATTTGTGCCAAAAACAGCGCTTAATTCTTTAAGGTTCCTTTAAGTGAGGCCAGGGCCGCAAAAGGATTATCCTCTTTTACCTCTTCTTTGCCATAGCTCCAGGAGCTGCCTGTAAGTTTGCACTTATCATCATCCTCATCATGCATGGCAGATATAGGCATAGCAAGGAGCAGACAGTCCTCAAGATACTCAAGAAGATTAAGACGACCTTCATCATCAAGCTCAATAAAGTCAAGCTTGTCCTCAATACGCAGTGAGCTTGCAAGCTCAAAGTCCGAGGTTGATTTAAAATGAGTCCTAAGCACTGTGTCAAATGGCTCAAAGCAGCGCTGACAGATTAAAGATACATTAGTTGAGATGTCACCCTCAAGCGTATGCAGTCCCTGCATGTCCCTGTAAAAGGCAATATCAAGATTTATAGTGCCGACACGTGCGCATACCTCCTGCAGACGGGGCATAAAGGCACTGTCAAAGTTTACACTAAAACTTATCTTTTGCTCTGTCATATGCAGAAAATCTACTACCTTGTCCAAAGGTCCTTTAATTTTGTTATCTGACATCTTATATATATCCTGTAGCCTTTAAAAATTCATCAACTGTTATTTGAGGCAGAATATAGCATATTTACACTGCAAATACAGATCTCAATGCATCTTTTACAAAGAGTGCCATGTAAGAGCAAGGAGCTGCAGGCACTAAAGAAAGTAATTTTTAATTTTTTTGTTACACTCTTATAACTTTTTAACTTAAAAAACATATATTTTTGTACAAAATGCATTCATAATTCTATAATTGAAGAAAAATGTTTGTGGAGATTTGCCATGTTAAAACAGCTAACAGCACTGCTATCATGTGCCTTTTTATGTACACAGGCTCATGCCTACACCCTACAGACCGTATTTAAAACCGATCACTTTGCGGTCAATCAGGTGGTTTTAGATGAATTTGAAGAGCTGGACGGCGAGCTTGAATATCTTATTATCCGTGATGTTCAGACCAAACACCGCATTGAGAAAAAATACCAGAGCACAACTGTAGTCTTCCCTTTTGGCTCTGATGGACTAACAGGCAAAATCAATACCCCTGTCAACGGCATTCTGACTGTTGCCAACTATGGCTCAGGCGAGGATAAAATTGTCTTTAACAAAAAGAAAAGCACCTCATCCTATGCAGGTCTTTATGTAAGCTATGATTTTTTGGTGCAGATGGTTGACAATAGAGCGCTCAACAGTCTTATACCTGAAATTTTAAAAATGCCTCTTGTGATTACCGATATTCCTGTCTCACTCTTTAGCGTAGACTTTAGGAACAATAAAATGATTACCTCAAAGAGCAAGGCTGTAATACTTGATATCAATATTATGGATTCTGTCTACTACAAAGCCAAGGAAATGGCCAAGCTTAAAGACAAGTGCAAGGTTACAGTTCTATCCTTTACCGACAGAGCCCTGCCAGACGTACCTTTATATATAGCCTCCCATGGTGCTCTTAACAATATGACCTGCCCTGGCGATAAGAGCGTTAAGGAGCAGAGCTCTACAGACTTTAATGTCTCAGAAGCTAAATGATTTACTTGTTGTCTCTTGTGTCTCAAAGCCCTGTCAGCACAGGGCTTTTTTATACCCATAACATAAGTGAAACCCTTCACCTGCCACTTAAGATTCAATATAATGTAAGCATAATACTTAATAAAATAAAAAAATATTACTCTACTAAAATATTTACTGCCTTAAGGTAAAATAAAACTCTACAACAACTTAAAAAGCGGTCAGAGTACTGTAAAACCCATGATAAATCAGGAATTAAAAGTATAAATTTTATTATATTGTATGAATTTTTAAAATATATATAATTTAAGCAAGATAGATGCAAAATTTTGGAGCCGGAGTTTTATATGATTAAAAAAGTGCTTTAATGCTTGGCTTTTTTCTTATATATCCCGATGCCTATGCTGCCTTACACTTTGCACAAAACTACGGCCTGACTCAGGCTCAGTTTGATACAAGAGTTAAATCCTATGAAAATGTTGAATATAAGGGTATGGGCAGCTCTGTTTTATCTATAGTCAATGCCTCTGCAGCCTATGCTCTTAGTTTTACCGGACATGGTATAACCATGGGTATTGCCGATCTGCCTGTAAACTATGCCCACAGTGCCTTTAATAAAAACAACTCCTTTGACATCATGGTTAATGCCCCTGCTACTACTGACTAAGAGGAGAGGGAGCATGGCTCACATGTAGGTGGCATCATGGTGGCCAATAAAGATGGACGCGGCATGCATGGCGTGGCCTTTGACAGCAATATAATCAGTGTCAATTTTGAAAATGATGATGATTTTTTAAAAGGCTATGAATATTACAATCAAAGAGAAGATATTAAAGTTATAAACAACAGTCATGGACTGTCAGTACTGTTTGATACGCAGGGCGCTGATTTCAACTCCTTTGATGATCTTAAAGAGATCTATGAAAGTGATGACACCCTAGCTATAGGCTATAAGGATGCCATGGCTAATTACAATAAACTTTTAATCAATGCCAATGGCAATGAAGGCACTTTGGATCCTGTAGTAAATGCCTTAGGTGGCACTGTATTTGAAGAGCTAAAACACAACCTTATAGGTGTCAGTGCCATAAATTCATACTTTCTGACCATCTAAGATCTTATGCCATGCTAAGTGTCATGGGCTATCGCAATCAGAGCTTTACAGAAAGCGGTGCCGGCATTGTGTCACATATAGTTGATGCACAGACTGACTTTAGAACCAATGCAGATATAGGACTTGAGCTTACATATGATTTTAGCTTTGCATCAGTAATGGCCTCAGCTGGCTATCAAAGAGCATTGTGCGGAGCTTATGATGGTATGACTGTTAGCTTTATGGACGGCTCATCTATGCATATTTGCGGTCATAACGAGGATAAAGACTTTATAAGAGTGCAGCTGTCTGCTCAAAAAGCCATAAACAGTAACTTTACTCTTATAGCAGGAGGCAGTGCACAGTTATCCTCCGAGAATAATTACGGTCTTAATCTTGCTCTTAACTATGCCTTTTAGAGCACTAATTAATTCAAATATCAAATAGCATTGAGGCTTTGTTTTAATAAAAATCCAGCCTCAATTTATTTTAAAACAATGCGCCTATTAAGCTGTAAAGTACATACTAGAGCAGTTTTCTAAAGTTGATATACTCATGATGCAGCACATAGCCTTTATTGCAGGCGCGGCGGCTGGCTCTTTTTATAGTGGCAATCATGGAGCTGCTGCCAGAGGCATACACCATGTCAGCACCAGATAAAGCCTTAACAAAAAATGCATCATCAGGTCTGCCGTCATATTTTGTATAAAGGACTTTAACCTTGATGTTTATAGCCTTTAGAGCCTCAAGCTCATTGTTTACAAAACCTAAGGCCGGATCATCCTGATCACGGGCAATAAAGACAAAGCTTATATCACCTTTTAATATGGAGCTGCGTATAATCTCACGCATAAATGGCACAAAGGTTATGACACCTACGCCATTGGCAATATAGACAGCCTTGTGTCCCTCATCTGGCAGTCTGGCCTTAAAGGCGCCAAATGGACCTTTTAGTGTAAACTCATCAATCTTATCAATATTGTTTTTAAGATATGAGGTAAAGGAGCCATGCTCTCTTATGGCAAATTCAAGCGCATCCTCTTTATCATCATAGACACCGGTAAATGGATGATAGTTAAAACCCTGGGTCTTTAACAGATAAAAGTGTGAATCATCCTTGCTTATATTGCCAAGTCTCGAGGCATCAAGCTTTAAAAAAATCATATTGCCTGTAACTGAGCTTTTAAGCTTTTTAACTTTATAAGAGCCAAGGCTATTGTGATAGTGCATGATAATAACCACAGCAGAGATGGAGCCTGCTACAGTTAAAATTACAAAGGCAAAACCTAGAGGACTTATAATATTGTCAGATGTGATAAGAGGCAGAATGTGCAGAGCACATAAAAGATACAAATAGGCAAAGATATGATGCAATGAGAGCCATCTTTTATAGGAGATCCTGTTTATAAAGGTGGCAAGCAAAATTACAAGGCCAGCAATGGCAAGATACTCACCTATATTCTCAGCTGTCTTTCTGCCCACTATCTCAAAAATACCAGGTATTCTATTAACAGGTGCATCATTACTGGCATCTAAAAGATCGCGCAAAAAAGGCAGTACAGGTTTTACAATATCATGGCAGTAGACATGAGCGCACAGAATAACAGCAGCGCCAATACCCAGGTATTTGTGCAGTCTGTAGATACTATCAAGAGGCAGTACACTGTCTAAAAGCCTGTTTTTTAGGGCCAGAATTATGACTATGGAGGCCAGGCAAAAAGCGCTGGCACCACTTACAAAATCCAGATCGGAGATAAAATTTTTATTGCTGACCTCACTAAAAGGACTTACTGACATAAAGGAGAGTATGCTAAGCAGCACAAAAATAATGGCTGCCTGCAGTGGAACCTTGTGCAAAATCTTCATATATGTATTTTCCTTATTTTTAATAGTGCCTACACTCTAAGCCTTATAAATTAGAAAAGACATAGTATAAAAATGCGTATAAAAAATGATATTGTAAACAACACCCTATTCTGTTTGAAGGTTTCTACAAGATCTTTTTGCGACTCTTCAAGAGTGTTGAGTTTATCATGTTGAATATTGCGAAGAAGATCTGACGATCTTGTGTTAGAAGATCCGTGGAGTGGTGTTTTTTTATATGGTCTTATGAGTAATTTTTAGCTCGAAAAAAGATAAAAAGCGTCTTTTCAACTCCAAAGATCTTTTTGAATCATTCCGCGATGGTCGTTAAATCTTTGCCTATGGCAAGAGAGTAGATGATATTACTACCCACCCTGCCTTTAGAAACTCAGCTGCCTTAATCCTAAATTTTTCATGCAATATATAGTAGTTTGCCCAGCCATTTATATTTACTGATCATTTTTTAAATAATTTACTGTTAGCAATGATTTTTTTAGTAAAACTCATTGCTTTTTTATTGTTTTTCTGTATACTATATATTACCAGTTTAAGTTATTTGTATAGTAGTGATTTTAGGGGCTTTTCATGATTTATTACGAAATAACATATGCTGTTCCTCAAAGCAGGTGCTATACACAGTCTGAAATACGTGGTGGCAGGCCTATTAAATATCTGTATATGTACACTTCCTTTTTTAGAAATGAAAAAGGACAGTCCCGCAATAAGTCTGTTATCGTTGGTCGAGTCAGTGAGACTGATCCAACACTGTTTCACCCTAATGACAAATATTTTGCTATTACCGGTGCGGCCATCCCTCAGGTGGTATTAGATAAAAAGGAAGAGCGTAAAGCTAAAAAGCAAAAAAGAGGTTCAAAGATTACATCTATATCTCATGGTGTACCTGTGGTTAATGGTGATGTTGTTAAAGGCAGCTCTCTGATATTAAAAAAGATTTTTGAAAATACAGGTTTGAGCGACTGTATAAAAAATATCTTTGATAAAAAAGAGTCTGACTATTTAACTGCAACAGCATGTCTTATAGCCTCTGGTGATTCAACTATGAGTAATATTGATGACTTTTCAAAGACATTTGTCTTTGATGAGCCTGAGATTGGCTCTGTTAGTGATTCAACAATATCAAGGCTGTTTTCTCTTTGTGAACAGGAAGATATAGATTCATTTTTCGAATTATGGCTGAAAAAACATAAGGATTTGAATGAGGCAATATGTTACGACGTAACTTCATTTTCCTCATATGCACAAGAGATACAGCATGCTGAGTTTGGTTATAACAGAGATAAAGAGGATTTGCCACAGGTTAATCTTGGCATGTTCTCAAGTATAAAAAGTAAAAAGCCACTGTATTATTCAATGTACAATGGCTCTCTGAATGATTCTACGCAACTACCATACGTAATCAATGATGCCAAGCGTCTTGGTATCAGCACGCGCAATGTCTGCACCTTTGACAGAGGTTTCTTTAGCCAGAAAGGTATTACTTTTCTTGACAATGCTGGGCTAAAACTCATTGTTGGTGTTTCTCTTAGCAGGTATAAGCAAGCCCTTGAGGTTATTGAGGCTCTGTCTAACTCTCAGGCATATAGGTTGCCAAAATATGAATTGTCTGAATATCCAGGAATTTACGGCCATCACATAGAGCATACAATAGAAGATGTAAAAGGGGTCCTGCATATTTACCATGATATGAATAAGTGTTATGACGATAATAAAATACTCAGTCAAGAAGTTGCCGCTGAGATTGAAAAAATCAAGGAAGTTAATGATGATGGTATGCCAATAACACAAAGAAAAGCTAAGTCTCTGTGCAAGTTTCACAATTGCATAAAAGATGACAGTAACCCTTGTGGATACGTATTTAAAGAGGATGAAGATAAAATAATAAAAGCTCAGAAGCTGCTTGGCTTTTTTGCACTGTTTACTACTAACTCTGATCTTAGTGGCGCTGATGTACTGTCTGCCTACAGGCACAAAGATGTGCAGGAAAAGATCTTTGATACTGCCAAGAACACTTTAGACTGCGATAGATTAAAAATTCATAACTCTAATACTGCAAGAGGTAAAATGTTTGTGATTTTTATGGCTCTAGTTGTACACAGCTTTATACAGGAAGTTATAAATAAGTTAAAGGTCGAAGAGCCAAAACGCTTTATTAAAATGACCTATGAGAAACTACTAAGAGAGCTTGATGATATAAGTATTAAACGCTCGAAATCGGATATTTTTCTGACCAAGGCTCTGACAAAAACCCAAAAAATCATCCTAGGTGCATTAGGTGTTGATCTGTCGGCTATAGAGCTGGTTTAAACCATGCGTTCTCTAAGATCTTGTATACTATAGGGCATGCAGAATTTAGGCTTAATAGGCCGCATTTATGACGCTCTTCATGATCCTCAGTACAAAGATGTACTGTGCTGGGAAACTGATGCAGGCAGCATCGGTTATACCCACAAGTTCTTCAGATATGCAAGAAGCAAGGATGAAGTAAGACAGCAGCGTGATGCTATTGCCAAGTGGTCACGTTTAAGCTATGGCTAGATGGGCCGTACCCCAGATTATAAGGCAGCCTTTGGTAACGTTTTAGGTGCCTACCCAGAGTTCTATGGCCCATATGAGCAAAATGCCAGAAACTGGTATAAGAGAATTCAGGAAAGCGTACTGTACTTCAACCACGCTATTGTAAATCCGCCTATTGACAGACATAAGCCTGTAAATGAGGTATAGGACGTATACATCAAGCTCGTAAAGGAAACTGATGCAGGTATTATTGTATCAGGTGGGGAGGTAGTAGCTACAAACTCAGCTTTAACCCACTACAACTTCATAGGCTTTGGTTCAGCTTACGTTATGGGCACCGTTCCAGACTTTGCCTTAATGTTCGTAGCTCCAATGGATGCTCCTGGTGTCAAACTTATCTCACGTGCCTCATATGAATTTGTTGCAGGTGTAACAGGATCACCATTTGACTACCCATTGTCATCACGCTTTGATGAAAATGATGCCATTTTAGTTCTTGATAATGTATTAATACCATGGGAGAACGTACTTATCTACCGTGACTTTGACCGCGCCCGTTCCTGAACCATGGTCGGTGGCTTTGCCCGTCTGTTCCCATTCCAGGCCTGTACCCGCTTTGCAGTCAAACTTGACTTCCTTGCCGGCCTGCTGCAAAAGTCATTAGAGTGCACCGGTGTCTCAGAGTTTAGCGACGTACAGGCTGATTTAGGTGAAGTTGTAACCAGGAGACATATGTTCTGGGCTCTGAGCGATGCTATGTGGGCTGAAGCTAAAGAGTGGAACGGCGGCGCCTGGATGCCTGACACCAAGTCAATTATGACCTATAGTGTATTAGCTCCAATGGCCTACACCAAGATTAAGAATATTGTAGAGCGTAACCTCACTTCAGATCTTGTCTATCTGCCATCATCAATCCGCGATATGAACAATCCTGAGATTGAAAAATACCTGGCCAAATATGTACGTGGCTCTAACGGTATGGATTATGAGGAGCGTATCAAGATTCTCAGACTGATGTGGGATGCCATCGGCTCAGAGTTTGGCGGTCGTCATGAGCTCTATGAGATCAATTACACAGGATAAGATCCGTATGCAGTGTCTAAGACAGGCCAAGCAGTCAGGTGTCATGCAGCAGATGACCGATCTGATTGACAGATGTATGGCAGATTATGATAGAAACTGCTGGAAGAACCCTATCTATCATAACAATGAGGATCTGGTAAAAATTGATGACCTACTCAAATAATCAATAAAAAGACAGGATAAGTTTATGAGCAATGATGTAGAAGAGCAGCACTTAAAGTTCAAAGATTCAATGGCAAATCTGGCCGCTGCTGTCAGTGTCGTTACCACAAACGGATCTGGCGGTAAGTGCGGCATTACAGTGACAGCTGTAATGTCAATCACAGACACTCCACCTACAGTTTTAGTATGTGTTTACAAAAGAAGCCAGATGAACAAAGTCTTTGAGCAAAACGGCACTATGTGTGTAAATGTGCTCTCTGCAGGTCAGGATGACATTACTGCCCACTTTGCAGGTATGAAAGGCTCAACTATGCAAGAGCGTCTTGCAGATCCTTCATGGATTGAAGGCAAGCTTTTTCAGCCTGTAAATAAAAATGCCATATCCTCACTTGAGGGCGTAATTGCCAAACAGGATGAGCTTGGCACCCACAATCTTTACTTTGTGGAGCTTAAGCATATACAGGTCAATGAGCGTGATGCCCTGCTCTACTTTAATCGCAAATTTAAAACTCTAAATCGTGATTAGTATGCAAAAGGTCGCCTCTGGCGGCCTTTTATTTTGGTTCTTTTACTGTACTTGTCAATTAGTAGTTAAAACCATAATAATTAAAGTTTAAAGGCCCTGCAGAAGATAGTGGTATTACTGATAAAATATAAATAAAATCAACTCTTAGTGCATCAATCTGGGCTCTTTCCACCTATAAAACTAATAACAATCTAAAAAGATAAAAATACAAAGTACACTAAAATGGCAGTAAATTGAATATTAAAACGCCGTTTCATCTTATGAATACTGTCATACAATATTTAACACAACTAGCCTAGTATAAAATTAAAACACAGCCTTTGTATGCTTTTATGTTACTAAAAACTTCATTATGGCGAAATTACGGGAATGTGTCACATCACATTTTATAATAAGGCCATAGTTAAAATTTAATCAGGTCTACCCTGATTATGTAGCTCTTTAAAAATCTATCTAACCACTATTGGTTTTTTGCTATAAATCTCATTTTAAATATTTTTGTGAGCTAAGGATCAAACTTCAATAAAATAGCTTGTGCTATTTTCGTGATTCTGATCAAATAATGAAAGTTTAACTTTCGTTTTGGTTTTTATGACTGTATTTCAGGTTTCACAGGGATTACAAGATGTTGTAGCGAGATCGCGTTCCAGATCTGCTATACCTAAGGCATCATTGTCCTTTGAAGAAAAATACAGAAATAGGCGTATTAATCAGACTCTTAATAAATTCTCTAAAAATCAATTTGATATTGATTATGAAATAGAGAAGCTTGAAGATGACATTGAGATTGAATTTTTGTCCTTGCAAAAAATGCTTAAGAGACTTAAATCATCAAAGCTCGATCAAATTCTTAATTTTCAGCAAAAAATCAGAAGGCTCTTTATAGATACACGAAGTGAAAACTCTCTGGTCTATACCTTGGACGTTGTGTTGTGTGTCATACTGTTTGCAAAATTGCAGGGGCGAACCGATGCAAATGAGATTGCTGAATTTTATAATCAAAATTATCTTCAGCTACACGCACTAATCGATGGTATGCCTGATCCTGAACATTCTTTGTCTCCTGCCAGTGTAAACAGAGTTTTACGTATGGTTGATCAGGAGCAAATGAGTAAGTTTTTTACTGAGTTCTTTGGTGTAATACCTCGCGCTGTAACAAAAGCCATGAATACGCCAGAAGAGGCTAAAAACAGTGAAAGAATTGTACTTCCAATAAAAAATACTCTAGCCTTTGATGGACAGGAGCTGATAAGCACGTTTGTTAAAGGAGAGCAGAGTCGCAGGAAAAAGAAGATTGCTGTTACTCTATATAACTGCACTGAAAAGCTGGCCTTAGACTACTATCTGACGAACAAGAAAAATAACGAAGGCCTTGCCTTTATTCAGATGTTCTCGACCACTGAAATAAAAGATGCGGTAATTATGGCTGATGCTCTTAACAGCACGCCATATATTGCAAAGCTTATAACTCAGAAAGGTTGCGATTATCTTCTGCCAATCAAAAAGAATATCAGGAAAAAGCTAAATGCGGCGTTATCTGAGATATTTTCCTCATCGCTGGCTAAGGATGCTTTAACTGTAAGTAGGCAAGAAACAGGGCACTCTCGCAAAGAAAAGATTGAGATATCCATATTGGACGGCTCTCTTCTTAGCGATGAGGTCAGAGGCTTATACGCTAATATCAACACTATCGTGATGTATACCAAGGCGACATCAAAAATCATTAATGGTAAAGAGGTTAGCAGCACATCTAACACCCGATACTATATAAGCTCTCTGCAGTATGGTGAAGAATCAACACTACATCAGATTGCGCGGAGTATTGATGAGTACTGGGCAATTGAGACTTACCATCATGGACACCTTGACTGTGGCTCTTTAGCCCAGGACGACCTACAGTCATGCAACGATAATTTAATTGCCAACCATGTGGGCATAAATAAAATAGTGCACAACATCCACTCCTTTATAAGGAATAGCGCTAATACCGATAACTCAGGACGCCCACCTACCTTTAAGAGTATTGCTGAAAAATTCAGAAGCAGACCTCTTGATTATACTCTGCATCGTCTGATTGAGTTCTTTGGACACTCTGAATAAGTCCATACACAACATCAACCACTGCTGCTCAGTGGTAAAGCCATATCCCTAAATATATCCCAATCACCAATAAAGTCGGCTTTTGGACATCTATTGGACAAAAAATAGTGGTTTGATAAATTTTTAAAGAACTACATATGAGGTAGACTCATATTTTTAATAATCGGCTGAAATTAAATGTGATGTGACACATTCTTATAATTTCGCCATAAAACTTCATTAAAAAATTGTCTGACATTTTTTAACTTATGTATTTTTTTAAACATGTAGCCACCAATATAGGCAAGATAGCATATTTTTTGTAATTAAATCAATTATTTAAAGGTATTTTTATGTTCTTGAGGAGTGATTGTGGAGCATTTTTTACAGTATAAAAGATAACATATCTTAAATCATTTAAAATAGGTTACTTAAATGATATAGCAGCATAAAATTATTAAAAATGAAGTAAATTATTATTAGCATATATACTAAACTATTCCTTAAAATTACTGTTAATTATAATAAATCAATGTCAATATTTGTATCGAGCATACTAGAATCAAAACTAATTTAATTATCATATTACAAAAAATTAGTAAATTATAAAAATTAATAACATTATAATCTATTATTTAATTCCAAGCACCACTGTAAGATTCTTTTATATAATACTCATACAATAGATTTTTAGATTAGTAGTATATGTTTTTATAAAGTAGACTTTTATATGAAGCATCCCTTGACCACCGTCGTTGATGAATATTTTATCAACACAACTTTTGAAAGTAACATATTGTTTTTAAAAATGTTTTTCCACACTACTCTACCACACCCCTTCAAGTATAAACTTAATATATGGTTACTAACTATACTAATATTAACATTTTCTGTGATTTTTAAGCCATCATTGCCAGCTTATGTAAATAAATTATTGACCAAAATATCTTATCATTGTTAATCATTAAAAATGTGATTTAGTTAGAAAAATTCGTTGAGATTGCCAAAAAAATATTCTATAATTGTAGTCATTGATTTGAAAAAATGCAGGTTACTTAAAGAATCAGCACTAAAACAAAAAAAATATTATTCATTTTTTTAGATTTTTGCAATTTATAACAGTAATAACATTTGATTTTGATATTAATTTTATGGTTGTGGATCTCTTTAAAATCTATTTTACCTCGATTGATATCATTTCATCTGTCAATTTACTGCACTGTAGACTGCTGGTGCTGTGATTTTGAGTAATCTACCTAACTCTATTTGACTGCAATAATTTAAAATCATCTGAGGTTCAACAATGTCCTTCATTAAAAACCTATCCATCAAAGCCAAGCTGCTTGGTGGTTTCACCCTGGTTACCATACTGGCGTTGATCGTGGCTGCTGTTGCCATCTATGCTATTCAGGTTTCTGTCCAAGTAGAAAAGCAATTAAAACATACTATCAATGTTGATATGCACCGTACCTTTTTATTAAATGACAGATATGACAAGGTCAGAGACTGGGTCACCGATATCTTAGTAGTCGATGCAACCAGCAAACAGTATATTGAAACTGGCCGTATCGTTGTAGGTGAAATGGTCAAGGCTTTAGAGTGGGCCGAGTCAACACCAAAAACAAATATCTTCACCGATAAGGTTGTAGAGACAAGAAACTCAATGAGAGAAGTAGCCAATCTGATTTCAGAAGGCTACCTCCCATATCTTGAGCGCGGTATGGAAGATGAGGCCATGAAGCTTTTAAGCACACGAATTGCAGCCTCCATGTCTATAGCCACCAAGAACTTCCAGGAGATTACCTTAAACTATAACCGCATTTTATCGGATGAGGCCAGCAAACTGAATCTGACAACTTCTTTATATATAGTTATCTCCCTGACTGTTTTAGGTGTAATCATTGCACAGTCAATTGCCTATATCATCTCAAAATACATAGTGAATCACACCCACACCATCAAGGATACAGCTCTTGAGATCAGAAATGGTAACTTCGCCATTGAGCTTGATGCCAAGAAATTCCCTCACGATGAAATCGGTGATATTTATGAGTCTAACCGCGATATAATAGATACTCTGTCAAATACCCTGGCTAAGGTTGTTGTAACTTCAAATATTCTGGCTACAGAGTCAAAGGATCTCAACGCTGCCTCAAAGCAGATCAGAGATGGCGCCCACGATGCAGAAAATCAGTCAATTACTGTAGCAGCTGCTGCCAATCAGATGGTTTCAACCACTTCTGATATTGCCAAGAACTGCTATATTGCCTCTCAGACCTCTGAGGTTGCCCGTAATGAGACCAATATCGGTGTAGATAAGGTACGTTCAACTGTAGCTTCAATTAAAGAACAGAGTGTATTTACCCGTGAAGATGCTGAAAAGGTTATGCGTCTTGCCGAGCAGAGCCAGAAGATTGGTTCTATCGTTGGCACCATTGATGAGATTGCAGCTCAGACCAACCTCCTGGCCTTAAACGCCGCCATTGAGGCTGCCCGTGCCGGTGAGGCAGGCAGAGGCTTTGCTGTGGTTGCCGATGAAGTGCGTGCCCTGGCCTCGCGCACTTCAAAATCAACTCAGGAAATTACCGCCATGGTGCGCTCTATTCAGGAGGACTCCAAGACTGCAACTGATTCTATGAATGAGTCTGTAGTACAGATGGAGAAGGTTGCTGAAAAGGCAGGCGAGCTTGAGTCAACCCTCAACACCATTATGAACAGCGTTAATGAGGTTAATGCCCAGATTACTCAGATTGCCACTGCAGCTGAGGAGCAGACCACAGCTACATCTGAGATTTCATCCAACATGCAGAGCATTAGCAATATTGCTCAGACCTCTCATGAGGTTGCCAATCAGGCAGTGGCCATTTCAGATGACGCTCTGTCATTAATTGATAACATTACCAAGGATCTTGAGTTCTTCAAAATTCAAAGAAGCACCTTAGATAAAGTTAACTCTGAGTTTAATCACAAGATTCTCACAATTGATTTGAAAAAGGCTTAACACTAACAGCTCTAGATAGAAAGATGTGGCTAAACACCACATCTTTTTTTATATCCTAATTTTAATCTACCCGCCCCTTTCTCTTTTGTCACCTTAAATGCTGTAACTGTCAACTCTCTTTTTTTATCTAAGTTTTGTTGTCTTAAATTACTATCTAAAATTTCCTATTACAAAAGAGTTTAAAAGAAGCATAGCCTTTGTGTTTAAATCTGTTTTGTATAAATAACAGAACTACACACTGCCTATATTGTAGTTATAGCTTTAGGGCAAAAGATAAAGGAGATAAAAGAAAATGGTAATGCCAGATATGGGCAAAAAGATAAAAATCAGAGTTTTAAGATGGCAAAGAAAACTCTTTACCATCTTTACTTTAGAGTATATCTTTTAAATCAACAAGAGATGGCACAATAATATCAGGATTGAGACTTTTTATGGCATCACCTGACCATACACCAGTCTGCACGGCAGCACTCATAGCCTTAGCATTTTGAAAAAGCTCAATATCCATGTCAGTATCACCAACTCCCAGCATGGTCTCTGGCTCAATACCAAGGCGTCTTGCTACAGTCAAAGCCATCTGCGGATGAGGTTTTGACGGTACCTCATCTCCTGCACAGAACACATGTACATATTTACCAAGCACAGTAGTTTCAATGGCGCGCTTAATACCTATAGTTGATCTGCCAGAGGCTACAGCTATGGCATAGTTTTTTGTGGCCAGATAATCTAAAAGTTCAGATACACCGTCAAAGAGCACCTGCTCATTATAAGTATCATTATCTATAAAGCTCTGTCTGTACCAGGAGGTAACCTCAGCGCCCATATGCTTTTTATCCTCTGGCAGCAAAAAGGTCAGACCCTCTTCAAGTTTCTTGCCTATAATACTTTTTATATCAGTAATATCAGGCTCTGGCAGCTTTAAAAGGGCAAAGGCATGTCTGGTGCACTTTACTATCTGATCAATACTGTCAACTACAGTACCGTCAAGATCAAGCACTACAGCCTTGACTTTGCTTTTATCAAAATCTTCAGATATATAATGCAGATCGCGTCTGCCTGCGACAAAATCCATGACTAATCCTTATTTTTTAATGCGCAAAGCCTCAACTGCCTTTTCAAGCTCTAATGGCAGCGGTGCTTCAATCTTTTTAATCTCACCGCTTTGCGGATCAACAAAGGTTATTCTAAAGGCATGTAAAAACATGCGTTTTAAACCAATGGAGGACAAACGGGCATTAAACTCCCTGTCTCCATATTTACTGTCATTGCCCACAGGATGACGGGCATAGGCACAGTGCACACGGATCTGATGGGTACGTCCTGTATGAGGCATGGCAGCTAAAAGCGTGGCATTGTCAAGCTTCTCTACAATATCAAAACCTGTGGCTGACGGAGCACCATGTTTAAAGTTGACCTCAACCATTCTCTCGCCTGATTTTAATTCATTGCGCCTCAACGGAGCCTCAATGAGCTTTACTCTTCTGTCCCACTGACCTGGCACCAAGGTCAGATATCTTTTTTTAACCACCCTTTGTCTGAACTGCTCATGTAAAGAGCGCAGAGCACTGCGTCTTTTGGCAATAATAAGACAGCCTGAGGTATCTCTGTCAAGGCGATGGGCCAGCTCTAAAAACTCACAGTCAGGACGCAGGGCACGTACCGCCTCTATAAGACCAAATTCAATGCCGCTGCCGCCGTGGGCTGCAAGGCCTGCTGGCTTGTCCACCACCAAAAGCACATCATTTTCATAGATGATATGATTTTCAAGATCCTTTACCAGATGCAGATTGGATGAAGGTATGGTCACAGGACCTGCTGAAACCTTTACAGGAGGGATGCGAATCTCATCGTTTAACTTAAGTTTATAAGATGGAGTGACACGCTTTTTATTGACACGCACCTCGCCGCGGCGCAGTATTCTGTATATCATGCTGCGTGGCACACCCTTTAGGTGTTTGGCAAGATAATTGTCAAGTCTCTGTTCAACATCATCAATAAGTGCTGTTTTATAACTTACCTTTAAACTTATCTGCTCTTTTGCATCTACACTCACAACTTATAGCCTCTTTATCAAAACTGTGCTGATTTTACCACAAAGCGCACATTTTTTACCCTTAAAGCTTTACACAATTCAAATGATCTGCCTTATTTACTGCACCCTTTAAAGGGACAGGACATTAAAGCCTACCACTGTGCCCCATCTTAGTCAGAAAATTTATTTATCTTACGTATTTTTTTGATATGTGACCCTTTTTTACTTGTATATAAAAGGATTTATATAGATAATAGCAAATATAAAAATCACGGTGATCAAAAAGAACATGATCCCTGTTTTTTAAATAGCATTGACGCTCTGCACAGGTACTGCCTTGCGTCTGTCTGATAGCATCTATTGCAAAAAGGTAGGACAGATAAAGAGCCTTGATGCGGTGTAATTTAAAATCCCCTCCTTTAAGAAGGTAAGGCGAGACTTTATCTTACGTTTATTTAAACCAGTGTAGTTTTAGAAAAAACCTTATATTTCAATATATAAGGTTGTAATTTTATTGTTTAAAACTACTTTTACCTATAGGATCTTTTCACGTGAAAAGAATGCTTATCAATGCGACCCAACAAGAAGAGGTTCGCGTAGCTTTAGTTGACGGTCAGAAATTATATGACCTTGATATTGAATCCCCGCAGCATGCCAATAAAAAAGCCAATATCTACAAAGGCACCATTACCAGAATAGAGCCTTCTCTTGAGGCCGCCTTTGTTGACTATGGTGTTGAGCGTCACGGCTTCCTGCCTATAAAGGAAATTGCCAGAGAGTATTTCCCTGAGGGCACCAACTTTTCAGATCATGCCTCCCTCAAGCACGCTCTGCGTGAGGGTCAGGAGATCATTGTTCAGATTGAAAAGGAAGAACGTGGCCAGAAAGGTGCTGCCCTTACCACCTACATTTCTCTTGCCGGCAGCTATCTGGTACTTATGCCAAACAACCCAAGAGCCGGCGGTATTTCCCGCCGTATTGAAGGTGAGGAGCGTACCGAGCTTAAGCAGGCTCTTGAGGGCATTTCCATTCCTCAGGGCATGGGTGTTATTGTGCGCACAGCCGGTGTGGGCAAGAGCACTGAAGAGCTCGACTGGGATTTATCCATTTTAACCAAGCTCTGGCAGATGATAAATACAGCAGCAGCCTCACGCCCTGCTCCATTTCTCATTCATCAGGAGTCAAATATTGCCCTGCGTGCCATACGTGACTACCTGCGTCCTGATATTGGTGAAATCATTGTTGATGACACCGAGGTCTTTGCCCAGATAAAAAGTCAGATAGAGCTTGTACGTCCTGAATTTGCAAACCGCGTCCATCTGTATACAGGCGATATTCCTCTGTTCTCCAAATATCAGATTGAAAGTCAGATTGAATCTGCCTACAGACGTGAAGTACGTCTGCCATCAGGCGGCGCCATTGTGATTGACCCTACCGAGGCTTTAACCTCAATTGACGTCAACTCAGCTAAGGCCACCCGCGGCGGCGATATTGAGGAGACTGCACTGCAGACCAATATAGAGGCTGCAGAAGAGATTGCAAGACAGTTAAGATTAAGAGACGTAGGTGGTCTTATCGTCATTGACTTTATCGACATGACCCCTATTAAAAATCAGCGCGAGATTGAAAAGAGAATGCGTGATGCTGTGCGTCAGGACCGTGCCCGTATTCAGTTCTCACGTATCTCACGCTTTGGTCTTTTAGAGCTCTCCCGTCAGAGACTGCGTCCATCTCTTGAGGAGTCAAGCTCCCATGTCTGCCCTATGTGTCAGGGTCAGGGTACTGTACGCGATACTCCATCCCTTGCTCTGTCCATACTGCGCATTATCGAGGAAGAGGCCCACAAGGATCACAAGGACAATTACCGTGACATGATTGCCACAGTACCTTTGAATGTGGCTTCATTTATCCTCAATGACAAGCGTAATTCACTCTCAGAAATTGAAAAGCGTCATGATATAAAGATCACCATTATTCCTGATCAGCATATGATGCCTACAGATTATGAGATTGCTCTGTCTGTTCGCGACAACTCAGGCAGCGACAAGTCAACACAGATTTTAACCGAGCGCAATCTGCAGGCCCGCGAAATGTTAAAGCGCGAGCTTATGGAGCACAACTTAGTTAAAAGTGCCAAGATGGATGAGAATGATACACCTGCCGTTGATTCACAGGTTATCTCATCTATTGCCAGCACTCCAAAACCTGCTGCTGTGCCACGTCCTGCCAGAAAGGATGAGAGCAAGAAGAGCGGCGGTCTGTTTGGCTGGTTCAAGTCCCTCTTTAGCTCAGATGAGAGCAAGGATAAGGCAGCAGGCGAGCGCTCAGAGATCGGCAGAAAAGGCAATTCACGTTCACGCACTGCCCAGAATCGCAGAAATCCGCGTCAGAACAGAAATCCACGTGCAGCACAGAGCACACAGAGCTCTGAGAGCAGCGCACCTGTACGCAACCGCAAGGAGCGCAAAGCAGCTCCAAGAAAGCCTGTGCGTACTGAAGAGAGCGTTGTAATCAATCAGGAGAGTGTAGTAGCTTCACCTGAGAGCACTGCAGTGCAGCCACCAGTCAAAGAGCGCAGAGAGCGCAAAGGCCGTGTGCGCAATGTCAATACTCCAACCGTGGTGACAATCAAGAATGAAGAGGCTCAGGCTTTGGCTCCTGTCAATCCATATGCTCAGCAGAGTGAAAGCACTGCAGTGCAGGAGAGTCCAAGACGTCAGAGAGTAAGAAAGCCACGCTCTGAGATTGTGCCTATTGCTGTAGCTCAGGCCCGTGCCGCTCAAAGAGCAAGAGAGCTTGACCCTATGTCAGCCTTTGAGCCTCCTGCAGTGCAAAAAGGCATACGCCCTGTCAAGGTTACCTATGTAGACTGTGCCATAGGCCAAGGTCCTGATGAGCAGGTACCATTTGCCAACAGCACAGCTGCAAGAGACTTTGCTGCAGGCTTTGAGTTTGAGTCATCAGGTCGCTCTGGTGGCTTCAGTGGTGCTAAGGTATATGCATCCTTGGATGAGATCTCAACTCCACAAAGCTATGAGCTTGACTTTAGAGCCAGCACTGCTGCAAGAGAGTCAGAGTATGGCTTTGAGTTTGAAAAATCAGGCCGCAGCGGTGGTTTAAGCTCAGCCCGTGAAAATATAAGTGAAGCTATAAGTGACACTTCAAAATACGATTCATAAAAGCCCATAAGGAGGCTGTCTTGACGACTTGCCTCCTAATAAGAAAACATGATTAAATCCTGTAAAATCAATGTTTTGATAGGCAAGGGACACGATATTAAGTCCAAAAATTAAAGACTGGCAGGATAAAGGGTGCTGATGTCAAATATCAGCACCCTTTTTCTGTCCCAAACGCCATAGAATTTTCTATGGCGGCTTTTACTTTCTATCACGCACTCATAACACTGTATTGAAAGAGGCGGTAAATAAGATCTCTATATCAAAACGCCCAGAGTTGAGCACTCTAAGATCTAGCGTTGGCACCAGAACATCATTCTCTTTGCACCAGACAAACAGCCAGTCTTGGAGAATATGACATTCCAGTTGGCCTGCCCAATCTTCAAGATATGCTTTATATCTCGTTTGTAGTCTATTTTGAAACTAACCGCTTTATTAAAATCTAAATTGTGTTGTCTTAACTTATTTTATATTGTCTAAAAATATGTGATATACAACGCTATTTGACTTATACTTATTACATAAACTCCCGTCACTGAATAAGAAGGACATATGGATCAGTCACTACTGCCAAACATCTATGATTTTATAAGTCATACCCATCCTTTTTCACTGCTCTCAACCATTGAAAAGGATGCCATGGCTACCTCCATTAAAATTGTCTATTATGCCAAGGATGACATCATACGCGATGAAAGCCTGTGCTCTACAGGACTTTTTATGATACGCACTGGTGCTTTGGAGCAGATAAACAATGATGGATCCCTGCGCTGCCGTCTGGGTGTAGGCGACTCCTTTGGCTTTACACAGTTAAAAAAGAGCGGCAAAAGCGACTATAGCGTCCACTTTCTTGAAAACACCCTTTTATATCTTGTATCAAAGCAGATGCTTGATTTTCTTATCAGCAAGAATGAGAAGATTGCACAGTATTTTGACTCACATGAATGGGTACGCCTGTCATCGACGCACAATGACTCTGAAATGAGTGACAATGGTATCAACAAAGGCTTTATGCAAAAGATCCGTGCCTTTGTGCAAAAAGATATTGCCATTATGCGCGATACTGACAGCATACAGGATACAGCCCTTGAGATTGGCCGTAAAAACAGCGAACTGGCCTTTATTATGCGCAAAGATGATGAGCTATGCGGTGTGGTCACCAAATCCGATCTGGCCTTGCGCGTAGTGGCTCAAGGCACAGATATAAAGCAGCCTATATCATCTATTATGACACTGCACCCTGTGTGTATTGATATAAATAAAAGCCTCTTTGCCGCCCTTGATCTGATGATAAGCTATAACCTAAAGAGTCTTGGTGTAACCGATGGCGGCCGTCTTGTAGGCTCAATAGGTGCCCCGCAGCTGCTTTTAAACTCTCAGCTGCAGTCCATCTTCCTTTTAAAGAATATAAACAAAGCGCAGAATCTTGAAACACTCAAAGCCCTCTCAGTTCAAAAAGAAGAGATTTTTATAACTCTTGTAAGCTCAGGTCTTGAGCCTACGGCTATTGAGCGTGTCATGACCCGTATTGCCGATGCCTTCTATATACGTATAGCAAAACTTACAGAGCAGAAATTAGGTCAGAGCCCATGCCCTTTTGCCATTATGGTTGCAGGCTCACAGGCCCGCAATGAAATCCATCTGCTCTCAGATCAGGACAATGCCATCATTGTGCAGGATAAGCTTAATGACAATGACATGGCCTATTTTCACAATTTTGCCAATATACTGTGTAAGAGTCTTGATGAGTGTGGCTATAAACTCTGCTCTGGCAACTATATGGCCGCCAACAAAGATTTCTGCGTACCTTACTCAACCTTTGAGCAATACTACTATTCATGGATCTGTGAAGCTACAGAAAAGAAGCTTTTAAACTCCATTGTCTTTATGGATATAAGATATGTCTATGGCGATGAGTTTTTAATCTCCAAGCTTAAAAACTATGTAAGTACAACCATAGCTCAAAACTCCCGTTTCCTCTCCCTAATGGCGCTGTGTTCACTGTCAGTCTCCCCGCCACTGGGTCTTTTCAGACAGTTTGTGCTGACAAAAGATGGTGATAACCGCGAGGTGCTTGATATCAAGAAAAATGCTGTGGCTCTGGTTGTGGAGCTTGGGCGCATCTATGCGCTAAAGGCAGGCTCAAAGCATACTGACACCATAAGCCGACTTAATGATGCCTGTGAGGCCGGCATTTTATCAAAAGAGGATTTACGTGAGCTGTGTGAGGCCTACAGCTTTATCAACAAGGTGCGTTTTTCACATCAGATCCTAGCTTTAAACAAAGGTGAAAAGCTTTCAAATACCATAGATCCAAAGAGTTTAAGTCAGTTTGAGCGCAATCATTTAAAAGATGCCTTTAGAATTATTGCCAAGCAGCAGGAGGCTGCCTCCTTTAGATTCAAAGGAGGCTTTTAATGGCTCTTTTTATAAAAAGTCCTCTTGAGAAGCTCTATGCTAAAAGTTACAAGCTAAAGGCTTTAGGCTCTTTGCCACCGGCCCTTGAAGCTTTGTATACAGATACTGTATTTGATGATAAGAGCTATCTTTTTGAGCATGAGATTATAAGTCTTGATTTTGAGACCACAGGTCTTGATTTTAATGAAGATATTGTCCTGTCTATGGGTTATGTCATCATTAAAAACGGTGCTATAGATTTTAATACCAGCTGTCATAAATATTTAAATGTGCAGAATGTTATAAAATCTGGCAGTGCCATTATCAATCAGATTACACCAGAGCAGCTTATATCAGGTGAGGATACACAACAGGCCTTTGATGAGCTTTTATCCCTCATGCGCAATAAAATAGTACTGTGCCATGCCGCCACCATTGAAAAAAACTTTATTCTGCATCATTACGGACTTGATGCTGACAGCACTGTGCCTTTAGTGTTTTTAGATACACTAAAGCTTGAGCGCTCGCTTGTCTCATTCTCTGGCAATGTATCAGATCTTTCCCTGTCTGCCATAAGAAAGAAAAGGCATCTACCCTCATATGTGGCGCACAATGCACTAGCTGACAGCGTAGCTACAGCCGAGCTCTTTTTATGTCAGGTACGTGATATTTTTGGTAAAGAGACACCAACCTTAGGGCCTTTGTATAAAAGAAGCATATAGACACAGATGATTTAAAGATCAAAAATGAGCCTGCAGACAGTCTCAGGCTCATTGAATAGTTGCGTTGTGTTATTATGAAGAGATTAGAAAGCTGCTCTTACGTTGACATAGGCTCCGGCTGATGGATCAACCTCAATGCTTCTTAACTCATTGCCGTTTTTATCGTAAACAGTGTACTCGTGATTGAAGTAGGTATTGAGACCTGCATCAATGGTAAGCATCTTAAGAGGAGTGATGCTGACGCCAAAGCTTGTACCTACGCTCTCATCAAAGATATAGCCTTCACGTGAGATATTGCTGCTGTCAGATAACTGATAGAGCTCCTGATGCACAAGCATGGTGGCATTTAAAGCCAGGAACTGGCTGAATCTGTAGGTGGCCTTGGTGGCTGGATAGGCTATAGAGCCTGAGAAACCAAGAGCACCATCATCGCGGTACTTGACACCAATGATTGGCAGGAACTTGTTCTCTACCTCGTTAAACTGAGTTGCAACACCTGCAAAACCTTCCCAGTCCTGGTTGAATTTGTAGCCAAAGGCAATACGTGGGGAGATTGAATAATTCTCAGACAGATTGCAGTCATCCTCAAAGCCTGAGCTTAAACCTATACCTGCATGATAGGTGAAGTTGCCGGCAATAGCACCGCCATAGTGAATATCAGCATACAGATAGTTCAATGAATCAAGATTGTATCTGCCATCTGACCAGTCAAATTCTGTTTTCTTATAGCCTAGTGTTAAAAACTCATTGCCGCCGAAGATGCGATATGAAGAGATCTCAACATCCTGATTGCTGTCTTTTAAGTCAGCCTTGCCATCATAAGAACCTGTAGCATTGATATAAAAGGCATTGGCACTAAATGATACAAGTGCAGCTGCTGCAAAAACTGAGCTTTTTACAAAATTCATAATATAATCCTAACTGAAATAAAAAATATGTGGCTATTGTCTGCCTTTTAAATTCTCTTTACAATACATTTACATACACACTGTATAGTAAAGTTTTAATTTATTGATATTTAAGAATATTTAATTTAAACACACTAAGTGTCTACTAATTTTTATACTGTATAGTCAAGAGCGGTATTTTTGCCTTATCTTTCCTAATTATCCTATACTTCACTAATGACCCTTTTTTAGTCAATATATAAAAATACTCTTCAATTTGTAGCAAAAGTGCCTATATATCCAAACCGCAGAGTCAATTAATTGCAAATTTAATGTGATTTGCTTAGTAAAAACATATAAAAAATATTATAATTGTCTGAATTTTTGACTCATGTTAAAACAAGCATTCTATGCGTCATTCATATCAGGTCTTATGCATAGAATTTATAAATATCTAACAACTTTCAAATGAGGATACAAATGCGCAAGAGTTCCATATCACTGCTGCTTGCCTGCACCCTTCTCTCCTTAAGTGCCCATGGCAATGACAACAATTCTGTAATTGAACTTAAAGGTACAGTACAGAGCATCAACGAGGAGCTGTCCTCACAGCGCGCCAGTATTGGAAAAATCAATTCCAATCTTGATTATCTAGAGCGCGAGAACTCAAGCTTTCAGCGTAATGTTCTCAATGAGCTTAAAGCCCTAAGACGTCAGAATCAGTCTTTAGTTGACTCTTTATTTTCAAACGGCGGCTCAAATAACGCCAAGGGAAATGTTATGGATGTCAAACCTGTAAGAAATTATGACCTGCAGACACCAGATGGCAAGATGTACTTTGGAGAAGATGAGTTTATCTATATCAAAGAGGCCAATGCCATGTTTGACTGCCGTATCGATACCGGTGCCGCTGTATCATCAATCAGCGCTACCAATATCACCGAGTTTGAAAGAAAGGGCAAGAAATGGTATCGCTTTACCATGGAGGTCAATGACAGAACCTTGGAGCTTGAGGCCCCTTTTGTACGTTACTCAACTATAAGACAGTCAAGCAAGTCAACCACCACAGAACGTCCTGTAGTCAGCCTCAATGTCAAAATAGGCGATTACTCCAATACCTCTGAGTTTACCTTGGCAGACAGACGCAAATTAAACTATCCTGTACTCATTGGCCGTACTTTAATTCAGGATATTGCTGTAGTTGATGTATCACGCAATCACGTACAGCAGGATAAAAACTCTGACATTCTGCTGATTCTAAGCCGTGATAATTACAATGAACTCAAGAAAAAAGGCATAAATCCAAATGAGGAATTTGAAAGAAAGAACAAGAATCAGGCAGGACAGATAGCCTATCCATCAAAAGATTATGGCTCAAATCTTGGCACTGATGCCGACCTTTCTTTGCCTGAGGTCAGAGAAAAAATTTCCAGCAAGCAGAACGCAAAACAGTAAAGAGGTAGAACATGGTTTCACGTGGCGTTTTTTATGTAGTAACAGCCATTTTATTTTTAGTAGGTCTACTTCTTATGATCTACCAGCATCTGACCTTTGAGGTGCCTTTCTTCCCAGGCTCTCAGCGTCAGGTATGGACTGTAGAGGCCAAAATTGAATTTGAGCCTAACAATTCATCTGCAAAAGTTGATTTTGCCCTGCCTGCCATTCAGCCGGGCTTTACACAGCTTAAACAGACTACAGCCTCTGTAGGCTTTGGCACATCATATATTCAAAGAAATAATGAATCATATGTGCAGTGGACCAAAAGAAGTCCATTAGGCCTGCAGACTTTATATTACAGAGCTGAGTTTTTACGCGATCCTGATGCCCAGAACTCATCAATGACAGTGCCTGAGCTCTCTCAGAACGTTGAGGCTGAACCTTATGCCACTGCTATGGGTGAGATTGCCGATGCTGCGCACAAAAAGTCATCCGATCCTTTCTCCTTTACTGTACAGGTTATAAATGAGCTTGACCGTCAGAAGGAGATAGCACAGCTGCTTATGTCAAAATATGACAGAGCCACACTGCTTGTACATATTCTTGATCTGGCCAAGATCCCGTCACGTACAGTAAGCGTTCTTGATCTTGAAGATGGACGTCGCAACCGTATTTTAACCTCACGTGTGGCTGTCTTTGACGGTACCCACTATGAGATTTTTGATCCTAAGTCAGGGGCCAGCGGCATACGCGAAAACCAGCTTATATGGACTGATCACTCAGGCTCACTTTTAGATATTCAGGGTGGCAGCAACGGCCGTGTCAGATTCTCAATTATTGAAAATCAGGTACCTGTTGTAAAGGCCGGCCTTTTAAAGGCAGCCTCTGAAAAGGCCTCAGGCGAGGATATTGTCTCCCTCTCCATTGCTACACTGCCAATTGAAGAGCAGTCACTGTTCAAAGGCATTCTGCTTTTGCCAATTGGTGTGCTTATTGTAGTATTCCTGCGCGTTATTATCGGTATCAAGACCTCAGGTACCTTCATGCCTGTGCTTATTGCCATGGCCTTCTTGCAGACCTCACTTACTGTAGGTCTTATAGGCTTTGTCTCTATTGTCTGTATCGGTCTTGTAGTCAGATCGTGGCTGTCGCATTTAAACCTCCTGCTTGTTGCCAGAATCTCGGCTGTGATTATCACGGTTATTGCCATTATCGGTGCCATCTCTCTTATTACCTATAAGATTGGTCTTACCGAGGGTATCAAGGTTACCTTCTTCCCTATGATCATTCTGTCATGGACCATTGAGAGAATGTCAATTCTGTGGGAGGAAGAAGGCTACAAGGAAGTTATCAAGCAAGGTGGCGGTTCTCTCTTTGTGGCAGTATGTGCCTTCTTAGCCATGAACAGCCTGTTTATACAGCACATTACCTTCAACTTCCTGGGTCTGCAGCTGGTTATTTTAGCTCTGGTTCTTACCATGGGTAACTACACAGGCTTCAGACTTACCGAGCTCAAGCGCTTCAAGCCACTTGTAGCTCAGATGAAGGGCAATTTAAACGGTGATGAAACTGTCAGTGAATCTGTAAGACTCAAGCAGGAAAGATCACAGTTAAAATCAAATCCTCATGAGACTATGGCCAAATGGTCAGAGGCTGCTAAAAAAGATGAGGACAAAGGCTCTGAACAAGAGGGCAAATAGATGAACCTGAACTTTATTGACAGGATAAGGCAAAATTATGCCAATCCGCTTGATTTGTTCTCATATGGCATTATGGGCATGAATCAGCGTAATGTAAGCTATATTGGCAGATACAATAAAAGAAGGCTTTATCCTTTAGTTGACAACAAGCTCAAGACCAAGCAGATGGCTATTGCCCATGGTGTAACCACCCCTACTTTGCTTGGAGCTGTTAAAAATCAGGTTGATGCTCAGAATATTCTTGAGATCCTGGGCGATCACAGTGAGTTCTGCATCAAGCCGGCACAGGGCTCTGGCGGCAAGGGCATTCTGGTTATTACAGGCCGTAACGGCAAGTACTTTACCAAGGCCTCAGGTCAGGAGATAAATATCCATGATCTGCGCCGTCATGTATCCAATATTTTGGCAGGTCTGTTCTCACTTGGAGGCAAGCAGGATATTGCCCTTATTGAGGATCTTATACACTTTGATCAGGTATTCTCAGGCTATAGCTATGAGGGTGTACCTGATACCCGTGTTATTGTCTTTCAGGGCTTTCCTGTAATGGCCATGATGCGTCTGTCAACAGCAGCCTCAGATGGCAAGGCCAATCTGCATCAGGGTGCTGTAGGTGTGGGTATCTGCATAGGTACAGGCCGTGCTGTGCGTGCCGTGCAGCACAATGATGTGATTGAATTCCATCCTGATACTGACAAAGATCTCTACAAGCTGCAGGTACCGCACTGGGATAAGGTTTTATCCCTGGCAGCCTCCTGCTATAACATGTCAGGCCTTGGCTATATAGGTACTGACATTGTGCTTGACCGAGATAAAGGCCCTATGCTGCTTGAGCTTAATGCAAGACCTGGTCTTGCCATTCAGACAGCCAACAATGCAGGCCTCCTGCCACGCCTGCGTCTTATTGAGGCTCTGCCAAAAAGACAGTCTATGTCACTTGAGCAGAGAGTTGCCTTCTCCAAACAGCACTTTGGCGTGTTTAAAAGCTAAGTGCCCATAAACTCTGAGCACCGTATTGTGCGGTGCTCAGCATCATAAAGTAAGATACCAAAGACTCTGTAGATTATAACTAAAATCACCTTATGCTTAAGTTATAATATTGTGGCACCTTATAACTGTCATACATACCACCCTTCTTATTCAGATCTGCCCTGCTTTGCAATATTGCCCAAAGATGCTATCTCACAGTATTTTCTACAAAAGCCAATGCCTATGCCATATACATGTGTATATTGCGTATCAAAAAGATCTACATATCTTTTTTCAATTATCTGCTCAGTAGCCTGCTGTGCCGCCTTATAACATTGTTCTTCATTTGTGGCACGCTTAAACTCAAGAATTACAGCTCTTTTGTGCATAAAATCTTTAAGCACGATATCGCTATAGCCAAGACCACTTTCACTCTCATCTAACATAGTAATACCACAATCGGTTACAGCCTCTATCAAAAGACCCTGCATAAAACCATGATAGTATTGCTCATGACCTGAATGTCTAATGCTTATATAGGTTTTTAATACTGTATTGATAATATCCTGAGCCTTGGCAATATCATTACACAGTAATGCATCTAAAAGATTATAACCTTGTGCACTCCAGGTTGCATCGTCCTCTGAATATAAAACACCAAGCCTGTTTTCAAAGGCCTTTCTTACCTCATAATTTGGTATTTTAACTCTGACATTGCCTCTTAGTGCTGAGTCATCAGCTAAGGTAACATAACCTGTCTGCAGCAGCATAGTGCTAAAGGCATTAAATTTCAGACCACTTTTAATATCAGGATAAACAGTAAATTCAGATAGCTCTATGTCAATTGATTTGCCATCCATTAAGTCCTGTAATTTATCAATATTACCTTGCTTTTTAGCCTCAATTGAGTTTTTTGTGTACAGAGTGATAATGTCATTGCCAGAGGTGTTGACCCAATAGGCCTCAGGCTCCTCGCTACCATCAGTTACTGATAAACAGTACTCCATTAAAGACCACGGGCAGTAGACATTCTCATGGCCAAATCTATAACCGTTATACCACTTTTTAATCTCATCTCGTTTTGACTCTACCCCAAAGTCACATAGAATTTTATCAGTCTCATCCTGTGTAAAGCCAAAGAACGAGGAATAGAGCTTAGAGTTAATATTAAAGGTGGTAAAGTTATTAGCATCAGTAAAGACACTTTGATGGGCAATTTTTAAGCAGCCTGTAATAATGCCCTTATACAGCCAGGCATCAGGATCTTGTTTAAAGGTATTAACACTTATATCACGTATTATGCCAAGCATTTTATTATAGTAAGGCTTCTCAGCTACAACAGCCTTTTGCAATGGGACATCATACTCATCTATAAGGATTAAAACTTGTCTGCCAAACTCTGTATAGAGCATATCAGCTAGTGTTGGTATGAAGGTTCCACAATAGGATATTGCCTTATCAAGCAAAGCATCATTTTTTAATTCACCTTTGTGTTTGAAACAAAAATTGTAAATACTTAAAAAAAGATCTTTTTGCGCCTGAGGAATTTTTTTACTATCAGCAAGAAACAGAAAATATTTATACAGCAGTGCTATCTTAGTAATAATTTTATCAACAGCATGATGAAAACATAGGCCCTCAACACCTCTAAAGGAGACATAGATAACAGGCAGCTGTCCCATAACCTTATCACGCAGCTCTTTGTACTCATCCTGAGCTACAGCAAGATTACGGCCATTGTCTATAAAGAGCTTTTGCTGATAGGTGGTATCGCCTGGGTTTTTATAGTCAAGCTCACAAAAGGCCTTTATCATGGACATATTTAAAGTTTTTCCAAAGCGACGGGGTCTTGTAAATAAGGCATTTTCCACCCCTTTAGGACTGTAAAAGAGTGTTTTTAAGAATGAGGTTTTATCTACATAATAAGCATTAGACTCAATAAGCTTTTCAAAGCTCTCACAGCCTGGCAATACAGATATCATGTCATTTATGTCCATAATAAAAACCTTTAATGTTCCTAAAAATATGTGGTGCTTTGTATTGTACTTTTATGACTTTTAGTGCATCCATATCAGTACTATATTCCTATGATACAAGTATTCTTTATAAATTAGAATACAGATGTCTATGCTTTAAAAACCAGATCATAGGAGCCTATCACTTACACTATAAGTTTTAATTTGTTTCAAGCGCGTAAGGTTTGACATATAGGCTTTAATTAACATGTAGGATGCTAAAAAAATCGTAATCCTTTGTAGGACTCTTAGAGCTTGTGCATATGCATGCTTAAGTATTCAATTAGGTTGTATTGGAAAAATATAAATCCTGTCCCTGTTTTTTGATGCGAAGGCTCTATATCTTACACCTGTAGAGGTCTTGGCAGCTCAAGTACGATACAACCATACTTGTCTATTTTCTGCCGGTAATAGTTAATGACTCTAATGACTTAAGATAAGGCTGCCTTACTCTGTCATATTGAGCCTAAAAAACATGATCTCATTGCCCCTCTCCTTATATCTGTAGGTGTTGGACCAAAGGATCATGTGTATCTTAGGCATAAAAAGCTTTATTTAAAAGATAATGACAAATGTCTACCTTAATTTAAAGCGCCCATTACATCCTTTATAATCTGCACCGAGCTTACATCCCTTGCATATTCATCTATGACCACATGGGATGAAGACATGGACAGCTCCTCATTTTTAAAGTTCATCGCAGATAGAACTTTGCTTTTGCCAGAGAGATGAAATTCATTTAAACCTGAGCTGTTTCTTATAAAGGCAATATTGCCTTTATTGATACCGGCTCCTGCCATAAAGACAAGAGAGCTGCCTGCATACTCTGCAAAATTTTTAAGATTGATGGCACCTTCAAGTGCATTAGGCTTCTGTCCTGAGCTTAAAACTCTGTTGACACCAAGATCCTTTAGCACATCAATGGCAGCATAGGCATCTTTGCACATATCAAAGGCCCGATGACAGGTTACAGACAGATCAGAGGCGCTTTTTATCATGCGCTCCATGGCCTTGACATCAAGACTGCCATCCTCTTTAAGGGCTCCTATAACCACACCGTCAACCCCAAGATCACGGGCTGTGGCTATATCATCACACATAATGGCAATTTCATCTTCACTGTAAAGAAAATCACCACCGCGTGGACGAATCAGCACATGCACCACAAGAGATGAAGAGACCAGCTCCACTGTTCTTTTTATAGTGCCATAGGATGGTGTGATGCCACCTTCAACCAGATCAGAGCACAGCTCAATACGTGCAGCTCCTGCCTGCATGGCATTGATAGCACTGTCAATGCCATTGGCGCAGATCTCAAAGGTATAGCTCATTAAACTACACGCCTTAATGTTTTGCCGTTATATACAGCTTCCATATTGTCCACAAGCTGCTGTACCAGCACTACAAGACTTGCATGCGAACACCAGCCCTGATGTGGAGTCAGGATAAAGTTGTCATTACCTAAAATCTTATTGTATGGGTGATTTTCTGGCAGTGGCTCTGCTGAAACCACATCACTTGCAGCACCTGCAATCTTGCCAGAGAGTATAGCCTCAACCAGATCCTCTTCATTGACAACACCGCCTCTGGCATTGTTGACAAGAATAAGATTGCGTTTGACGCGCTCAAAATCCTCAGCTGCAATCAAGTTTGCAGTATCAGCTGTAAGAGGGCAGTTTACAGAGATAAAATCGGCACTTTCAATGGCCTTGTCAAACTCGGTATAACCCTCACGTACACTGGCAGCACCCTTTCTTTCAGCCTTTAGAGTATTCATGCCAAAAGCTTTGGCAAGCTCAATAATTCTGCTGCCAATAGCACCTGCGCCAATTACAGTTAAAGTGGCACCTTTAAGATCAACAATTGGACCTGGCATCATAAAGAAAATCGGGGATTTGGACCAGGCACCTGAGGCTATTGTATCTTTGGTCTTTAGCATGGAGCGTGAGAGCATAAGCATCATTGTTATAGTATGCTCGGCTACAGACTCAGTGCTATAATCCTGAATATTGGTTACAGCAATGCCATGCTCCTTGCAGTAGGCTACATCTACATTGTTATAACCTGTGGCCATAACTGCAACATGCTTGAGCTTTGGCAGCTGTGAAAGCACCTGACTGTCAAGACGGCACTTTGAGGTGGCTACAATGGTAGCATCTAAGGCGCGTGATACAAGATCCTCATACTTTGAGTTTGGATATTCAACCCACTCATGCTCAAAGGATGGTCTTTTTAAAGGATAGGCCTCAGGAATGGCCAGAGCATCTAAAACAACAATCTTTTCCATTTTTACTCCCTATTTTGATTTTATGCAAAAAGCTTTTCAATTTCCTCGGCGCTAAGAGCGCGGTATTCACCCTCTTGAAGATCCTCATCAAGGCTTAGTGCACCAATAGCCACACGCTTTAACTCAAGCACATTAAGTCCTACACACTCAAAAAGACGCTTAACCTCATGAAATCGTCCCTCTGTTACAGTTACACGGCCTAATCTTGGCTCCAGAATCTCAAGAATGGCGCTTTTATAGCAGCGTGACTCTTCTTTATGCTTAAGCCCTGAGGCAAAAGCCTTGATGGCTGAGAGTGGGATGTCATCATCAGTAACAGCAAGATAAACCTTTGGAATATCCTTTTTAGGCGAGGTTATTTCATGAATAAGATTGCCATCATCGCTGACAATTAAAAGGCCTGTGGTATCTATATCAAGGCGCCCTGCGCAGTGCAGGCTCTCATAGCGCGGCTCGGCATTGAACAAAGATACAGCTACAAGATGTCTTTTATCTCTGTCAGCACAGACATAGTCACTAGGCTTGTTGAGCATAAAGACACGGGGGGCAAAACCCTCTGCAACTTCTGCTTCATATTCATCATCAAGGCAGAGTTTTTGCTCTAAAGAAATTTTAAAGGCAGGATCACAGATGATTTTATCATCTACACTGACTCTGCCGTTTTTAATAAGAGAAAAGGCCTGATTGCGTGTCACATCAAATACATGGGCAACACACTTATCAAGCCTTGCTTTTTTCTTTTTATCCATAACGTCTTAAAATCAGACTGGCATTGGTTCCGCCAAAGCCAAAGCTGTTGGACAGAACAGTATTTAACTCCACATCACGTTTTGAAGTTACAATATCAAAATTGGCGGCAAAATCATCAAGCCTGTCAACATTGATAGATGGGGCAATAAAGTTGTTCTGCATCATTAACAGACAGTAGATAGCCTCGTTGACACCGGCTGCACCCAGGGCATGACCTGTCATTGACTTTGTTGATGAAATTGGTGGGCACTTGTCACCAAAGACCTCACGTATGGCCTCAAGCTCCTTGTTGTCACCAAGCACAGTAGATGTGCCGTGAGTATTAATATAATCAATAGGACCGTCAATATCTCTTAAAGCCTGACGCATGCAGCGTACAGCACCCTCGCCTGATGGGGCCACCATGTCAGCACCATCTGAGCTTGCGCCATAGCCTACAACCTCGGCAATAATATTGGCACCGCGGGCCTTGGCATGCTCTTCTGACTCAATAACCACAATGCCGCCGCCGGCACCGATGACAAAGCCATCACGATCTGCATCATAAGGTCTTGAAGCCTTCTGCGGAGTATCGTTGTAACCTGTTGAGAGGGCACCCATGGCATCAAATAATGAGGCAATGGTCCAGTCAGCTGCCTCACCGCCGCCTGCAAAGATAATATCGTGGCGACCTAGGGCAATCTCATCACATGCAACCTCTATACAGTGGGCTGAGGTCGCACAGGCTGAACTTACAGAGTATGACACACCCTTGATTTTAAAAGGTGTGGCAAGACATGCTGATGTAGTTGAGCTCATGGTCTTGGTTACAGCATATGGGCCAATACGCTTGACACCCTTTTCACGCAGAATGTCTGCAGAGCCTACAGTGGTCTTGGTGGAACCACCGCCTGAACCTACAATAAGACCTGTTCTTTCATTTGATACATCGCTTTGCTCAAGACCTGCATGCTCAATGGCCTCTTTCATGGCCACATAGGAGTAGGCTGCTGCCTCACCCATGAAACGCAAATCACGTCTTTCGATAACTTCCTGCAAATCAAGGTCAACCAGGCCGGCAACCTGTGAGCGCATTCCCATTTTGATAAAATCTGGCTCACTTACAATACCAGAACGGCCATTTTTAAGAGAGTCAAGTACGGCGTCTTTTCCAACACCAATACTAGACACAATACCATATCCAGTAATAACTGCTTTGCGCAAAGCCATCAGCAATCCTCCATCATCATTAAATTCTTTATGCATGTATCACGCTATACAAATATAATAAACTATAAATATCCAAGGCACAAAATAAAACTTATGCTATGCCATATAAAGCGTGACAGGTGCGTTTAAAAATCAGCACTTACTTATTAAAGCTGATTATAAATGATTTTTGTAAAAATAGCTGTTTATATTCATGCTCTTGCAAGAACCGTCAAAATTTAACCTTAAAAAATTTTCCGTTTTAATCTGGTTTTACAGGATTCGATAGTAAAATTCTACTTAACTTTTGCACTTTGGTCCGTTAAATCCGAACGCTTATCAAATATATTTTTTATACGGATATTTACTGTACGCATTAAAAGAAGGACAGGTATCTGTCTCCCCTAATAGTCAATTTAAATGCAGGGACATGGTCCTTCTTTGACACAGGTCATAACTTTTTTCTGCAGCTTCGACCCAGATCCCTTTTGTTGTGCCCCTTTTAGGGTCTTATCTTTCTTATATCAAAACTTTATGGCGTTTCTTTCACTTTTTAACATCAAATAAACATATCACCCCACTTTGATAACAGACATAAAAAAAGGGCACTAAAGCCCCTAAAAGCAAATATTTATCTTTAAAACCCTAACAATTCAAGGATCCACCAAACAAAAAACGATATACAAATACATGACGTTACAGGTACAATAATCCAATTAAAGACCTGCCAATGAAAGAAATTATAAATTTTATGTTTTAAAGTAAAAGTGTCGACCATGTAGCGGCATCTATAGGTTCCAATTACACCGATTTTATAGGCCCATTTAGTAAACTCAATATTAGCCTTTAATTCTGTACCTAGCTTATTGTATTCATCTGTACTTAATGATGTATAGTATTCTATGGGCTTATAATTCAAAGACGCCTCAAAGTCATATAAACTATAGGTCGGTATACTGTTGGTCCGTGGTTTATGTTTCATGAATTCAGATGTCATTTTTCGATCCCCCATGTGTAAAGGGCCGTAAAGCTCTTTATTATTGTTATACTATTCTGATTGTAACTTTTTTCAGTCCTATATTCACAGTCCCTGTGCACTTTTTTACTACTTATACAATACATAATCTAAATAGCTCTGATTTAGTTTTTTCATTCCACTGCTTTTTTAAATTTCTGATAAATGTGATCTAAAATAGGCACATATATGCGATATTTCTTGTTTTAATGGCGTGCAAATCTAGAGTATGCCCTCTTTTTTGTGTATAATAGCGCAGGTTTTTGTTTCCCATTTTGTAGGATTTTTTAAAAGCAGATTTTATGGCTAAAGAAGAAAGTATTGAGATGCAGGGTACTGTACTTGAAACCCTGCCAAACACAGCTTTTCGTGTAGAGCTTGAAAATGGTCACGTAGTTATTGCCCATATCTCTGGCAAGATGCGTAAAAACTACATCAGAATTTTAACCGGCGACAAAGTTACCGTGCAGATCACCCCATATGATCTGAGCAAAGGCCGTATCACCTTCAGAGCTCGCTAAACTACAAATTCAAATCACTGATTAAAGACAGGCAAACCAAATGAATAATATCCATGGTTTGCCCTCTTTTCATGCCCGCTATTTTTATAAAGCCACCCCCTGTTTAACCTGTACATCTTATATAAGTAAAAATAAGAGCTACCTGCAGCTGTCTGTAAAGAGCAGCAGAGAATGTAAAGCATATATAAAGGCGCCCTTTTTGCATATAAAATTATCCAGCCTATAGGCCTTATGCTAAAAAGCGCCATCTTGTATCCTGATCATATGACCTTTTCTCTGCCTGATGCGCACGTAAAAAAAAGGCCGCGTCTGCGACCTTTTTACTTATAAGTTTAAACACAAACTATAGGAGATTTATTACATATAAACCCGAGTTTAACAGTATTAAAAATTAAAAAACGCTATAAACGGCATATAAATCGCCATCATAGCGTTTTTATTTTGTGAATCTCTTTATTGCGAATTATGCCTGAGCCATATAAGATTGAATCTTGCAGTTGTCAGCACCGACTAGTTGTTCATAGCCACCAAAAACCTTTAGGCTTCTTGCTACATCCTTTGCATTCATAGCTCCAATCAATGAAGCCAAATTGACAGATTTCAGAATAATATCTATATGACTTTGCCCATTTTTTAATTTATTAATATATCTATCAATAGGAGTAAGCATAGGATCAAGAGGATCTATCTTTGTGTTTTCAATAGAATAAATGTTGTCGTGACATTGGGCATTAGTAAAATATCCATCAATACCATTAGAGCTATGAGCTACTATATTGGCGTTTCTTAAAGCACTGCTTATTTCATCTACACTAAGTTTATTGCCACTTTCTTCAATCTTGATTTGTAATATGCGCAATAAGATCAAAGCCATAACACAAATTGAGATATGTCCTGAAATATGCTCTTTATTTCTCACAAACATAGGTCTTATTGAAAAATTGCTTTTCATTACTCTAAAGCAATCCTCAATACGCACAAGCTTTTTGTAAGAGCTCAGAATATCAGCATCATTAAGCTCTTCTTTTATATCTTCAGGTTTTTTATAAACCATAGCACTAAAGCCGGCAAGACGCCTGCGCTTTTTAATTAGCTCTTCCTTTAATCCCTTTGCTATATACAGGCTTTCTTTTTTACCCTGTGCACTGTCTGCATCTGTAACTTTTACCTGTACTATAGAACGCCAGCCAGAGCTACATACGGGGGCCATATCTTTTTGGTCCTCAACAGCTTTGCGCGCTTTGATAATATCACTCTCAAGTTGTGCTATATCTCTTTTTTTACGAGACTCACTAAAGGTAAAGACAATCTGACATTCTACTTTTTCCTTACGCTTTTTACCTGTTGATGGGTCGGTAATATAACCGCTCTTTACATATGGAAGTTTACGGTAGTACAGATTATTAGCCCCGTATGTATTTATTTCTTTATCAATATAATCAAGATTTTCATCAAATATATCGATAAAGCTTACATCAGAAGCTCGTATATTGGTATCCTGTGCACAGGTCTTAGTGTATGATTTAAGATCTAGCATCTGAGATTCAAGTTCACTGCTAAGCGCAGTAACCTTTTGAGCTACAATAAAACCAAGTTTGTGATCTAAAAGATTTAAAAGGTTACCAAGTGAGTTTAGCCCTCTATCTGCAACAACGACTGCTGTTTTAATGTCATATTTACCCTTCATCTGCTCAATAAGAACAGGTAAAGTCTTATACTCTGAGGTATTTCCTGCAAAAATTTCAAAATCAATTGGTATGCCTTTATCATCAATGACTAAAGCTACAGAAATTAGTGGTAAGTCAAACCTATGCTCCTTCGATAAACCATGCATACGTACAAGTTGCTCACCATCATCTATGGCTTCATTGAACTTGGTTGTAAAGGCATCACTAAATTCCTGAGAATTAATGTACTCCTCAAACTCCTTAAGTGACATACCATCATTAAGTTTTTGAGCCTTGATATAGTTGATTACCTTACGCTCTAAAAGCTGTTTATCATCATATGGTGACTCAAAATAGCAGTTAGTGCAGTCATAGAAGACCATGGTCATCGAGCGATTGAAATTATCACAGATACGATTGTGTATATGGATAAAAATTTCATCCTTAAACTTATGGGCAAAGCCCAAAGCCCTGTATAGGTCGTGCAAGCCTATATCCTTAAGAGGCGAACATAAAAACTTTGTTTGATGATTAAAGGCCTTAAACTGAGATTTTGGATCAACCACCTTTAGAAAAGTCAGATAAGATAACACAGCATTTACATCAAACTGTACAGAGCTTTTACTGTTCTGAATATAGTAAATATGACGCTTTAATGTCAGTACGTTATCCCATAAAGGTTTTAAAGCCCAAAGCCCATAGTTAAGACTTATGGATACGGTCTTTCTTTGTAAATCTGCCTGGGTAATATCAATGCCTTTAATATGTTTCTCAACTAGATCTGCCCTTTGCTCTCTATATTTTAAAGTAGGGGTTTGATATTCCTTGCGTAATTTGGTTAAGGCATCAGGATCTTTCTCAAGAAGCTTATCTAATGGTCCAAGAGATTTAATAGTCTTCTGTTTTTGCTTTTTGACACCATTAACCTTTATAGATGTAACCTCAACAATGGAGACATATTGGACGCCTTTAGTTTTTTTAACGGCGACAATAGTAGACATAGCAAGACCCCCTATAAGCTTAACTATAGCACCATTATATATTGTATCTATAAAATTCGCAATAGTTTGCAATAATAGAATTCAATAAGTTTTTAGTCAAAAAAAATTGGCGATCCTCGATGGAAAGCCAATTGTATTAATTGTCGTGATTACAAACTGTCAAACTCGGGGACCTTTTCTCTGCCTGATGCGCACGTAAAAAAAAGGCCGCGTCTGCGACCTTTTTACTTATAAGTTTAAACACAAACTATAGGAGATTTATTACATATAAATCTATCTACTGCTATCTGATATGCTCTTTTCATTGGCATCTTTATCAGATAGCTTACTCCTTGGAGCATCAGTATCTTTTGTTGAGTCTTTTGCATCAGTCTTTAACTCCTGAGCCTTATCCTCTGTGTCAGCAGATTCCTTCAGATCTGATCTCTCATCTTTGTTATCAGATGCTACCTTGTCATCTAAAGAGCTATTGTCATCAGTTACATTTGTATCTGCTGCAGCATCATTGCTCATATCATCCTTTTTATCATCACCAATGATAACTGTATCTTTAACCACAGCTGATGCATTGTTAAGCTTGTTTTCAGAGACAAGCTTTTTATGACCCTTTTGCAGATCGGCTGGCAGCACCACCATAAGTGAAAGCACAATGGCAATAACCAACAGCACAGCAATAATGACAAAGGTAATAGTAAAGCTGCCAAGAGCAATGGCAATGATAGAGCCGCTCAATGAGCCTATACCAAAGCCTAAATATAAAAGTCCATAGTTTTTGGCAAAGTTCTTAAGACCAAAGAAGTCTGAAACTATTGACGGATAGATAGTCAGTGTACCGCCAAAGGAGAAGGCAATTAAAGCCACACAGATATAAAATACTGTCTTATCCACAGGCAGGAGCAGTAAGATCAGCATAGCTATGAGGGATAATACCTGATCAAAGGTAATAAGCCTGATACGCGGCAGCTTGTCTGAGAGCATTCCCATGATAAGACGGCCTAAAATATTGGACAGAGCCACTACAGATACGGCTGCGGCAGCATCATCAAAACTTAAGTTTACAAAATTGGTACCAATGTCTGAGACCACACCGATAACATACAGACCACACATACAGTCAATAAAGAACATGGCAGATAAAATCCAGTATTCCTTGGTTTTAATTGACTGTTTTAAATCAAAATCTCTTAAATGAACGACCTTCTTATTATCCTTGATGGAGTGAATTGAATCATAGATAAGCATGGCACCAAAGGCTGTGACAGTTGAGGCTACAATACCCCAGACTAAAAGTGCAGTCTCAATACCATAGGAGCTCATCATAAAGCTGTCTAACATCTTAAAGATAAGAGAGCCACCGCCATAGGCACCAATAGACAGCGCTGAAACAAGACCCTTGTTGTTTGGGAAAAAACGCACGCAGTTGGTTAAAACCAGCATATAGCCCATACCGTCACCAAGTCCTAAAAGCAGACCTGCTGTCAGATATAGAATAATGGTATTAGGCGCAAAGGCAGCCAGGCCACAGCCTGCTCCAACCAGACAGGCACTTAATATCACCACATTGGTAATACCTATTTTAAGCTTGAGCTGACCTGAGATAGAGCCGCCAATAGCCAGAGCCAGTGACATAACACCAAAGGTAAAAGCCACATTGCCAAGATCGGTATCAAACTTATCAGCAAGTGGACGGTTGAACAGTGACCAGGCATAAACAGAGCCTAATGCCAGCAGAGCCAGCAGTGAACCAATTAGAGTTTTATATTTTTGTGACACAGTTAACACCTTTAAAAATTTTCTCTCTAAGATAGTACAGTTTTATGCTATCGGCATTGTAAATTAAAAACTTTATTATATGCAAATTTTTTGCACTTTATATTAAAACACCCGCCCTTGTCCCATTTACGCCATCTTCTTGTGCACAGAGCCTGACTTTTGTATTACACTAAAAAGCTCTATAAGAGATAAACTGTTGTAAGTTAAGATTTAATTGATACCATGGCGCGTTTTTTCACCATACTCTCCATTGACGGCGGCGGCATTCGCGGTGTCTTTGCCTCACGCATACTGCACAATATAGAACAGGATCTTAAAACCCCTGTTGCTGCAAAGTTTGATATGCTAAGCGGCACCTCTACAGGATCTATAATTGCAGCCTGTCTGTCTCTTAACTACACATGCTGCGATATAGTCAATTTCTATCTAAGCGCCAGCCGCCATATTTTCAAAAGACGCCTTAAATTTACCCCAAAGCTTATAGAAAAGGCTCTGCACAGTCCCTATGACAACGACAGATTAAAGGTAGTGCTGCGCCATATCATGGGCAAAAAGCGTCTTTACGATGTACATATACCTCTTGTCATCCCTGCAACCAATATTAAAGACGGCTCGGCCTATATCTTCAGCTCCTTTGAAAACAGCCGTACACATAGAGTCTATGAGGCCGTCATGGCCTCCTGTGCCGCCCCTACCTTTTTTGACCCTGTAGTGATTGATGGCAAACTTTTAGCTGACGGCGGACTGCATGCCAACAATCCAAGTGCGCTGGCCCTTACTAAAAGTCTAAGTCAGTGCGGGGTTAAACTTGAGAATATAAAGATACTCTCTATTGGTACAGGACATTTTAACAAATGCTATGACCATGAAACTGTACGCTGGGGACTTATCAACGGCTGGAAGGTAAGAACACTTACAGAATTTGTAGCCTCGGTGCAGTCACAGACCACCTATGAAAGAGTACGCGAGCTATTGCCGCCAGGTCAGCTTTTGCGTATCAACTTTGAGCAGGATAATCTTATCTCACCTGATGATTTTTCAAAGATGGAAGATCTGGTAACTCTTGCCGATGAGATTTATGCAATAAAAAAAGCCGAGATTTTAGATTTTCTCGGCTAAATATAAAGCTATGACTGAGCTAATATAAAAAAGTAGAGATCAGACTCTATTTCTTCTCGCTCTTGCCCTCTTTTATAATCTTGGCCAGACGGTCAAGATTTGCAAGTCTGTCCTCATCTGAAGGATGGGTGCTTAAAATTGCAGGTGGTTTCTCACCGCCTATAGCTGCCATCTTCTTCCAGACAGAGACACCGGCATCAACGTTATAGCCTGCCTTGTGGGTCAGCTCAAGACCAATTTCATCTGCCTCGGTTTCATGTGATCTTGAAAACGGCAGCATCAGACCTAAATCAGCTAAAGTATCACTTATACCTATGATAGAGCTGTCCACAAAAATTGAGGCAATGCTCAGTGCTGAGTTTTTGAGCATCTGTGTACTCATCTGCTCACGTGAGTGCTCACGCAGGGCATGAGTTACCTCATGGCCAATAATGACGGCAATTTCATCATCAGTAAGCTTGAGCTGCTTTACAATACCTGTATAGACAGCAATCTTGCCGCCAGGCATACACCAGGCATTAAGCTCATCTGAATTTATGACATTAACCTCCCACTTCCAGTTGGCGCAGTCAGGTCTGAAAGATGGAGCCTGGGCAATAATGCGATCGGCAATCTTTTTAACCCTCCTGGTCATTTTCTTATCAGTGTTAAGAGCATTCTGTGCCTTGGCCTGACGCAGTACATCAGCATAGCCCTGCTCAGCCTTGGCATTGACCTCGGCTGAATCTACAAGCATAAGCTGTGATCTGTCATTGCCAGACACACCGCCTAATGTAGTGCTCTCGCATGAAGTTAAAGCCATGGCAATAGCTAAGCTCAGAGCTGTTTTCTTTAGCAGATTCTTCATAACTTAATATATCTCCTCATACTATGAGTTAAAAACTACATATTTTTTATTATTTCATCACCAAATTCATCGGTGCTTATCTGACAGGCCCCTTCCATGAGACCTGCAAAATCTGAAGTTACTCTCTTTGAGAGAATAGCCTTTTCCATACCAGAGACTATAAGATCTGAGGCCTCCTCCCAGCCCATATAGCGCAGCATAAGCTCAGCTGAGAGAATAATAGAACCAGGATTGGCCAGACCCTTGCCTGCTATGGTAGGTGCTGTACCATGGGTGGCCTCAAAGATGGCAACGCCTGTACCAATATTGGCTCCAGGGGCAATACCAATACCGCCAACCTCGGCAGCTAAGGCATCTGATACATAATCACCGTTTAAGTTCATGCAGGCTACTACATCATAATCCTGAGGATAGAGCAGAATATTCTGTAAGAAAGCGTCGGCAATCACATCTTTAATGACAATCTCACGTCCTGTCTTTGGATTGGTAAAGGTCATGACACCGCTGTTGTTGACCTTGGCGCCATACTCACGGGCTGCAAGCTCATAGCCCCACTTTTTAAAGGCACCTTCGGTAAACTTCATAATATTGCCCTTGTGGACAATGGTCAGTGACTTTCTGTCATGATCAATAGCGTACTCAAGAGCTGCGCGAATAAGTCTTTCTGTACCCTGACGTGACATAGGCTTGATACCAATACCGCACATATCGGTAAAGCGTATCTTTTTAACGCCCATCTTGTTTTCTAAAAACTCAATGACAGCCTTGGCCTCAGCTGAATCTGCCTCCCACTCAATACCGCAGTAGATGTCCTCGGCATTTTCTCTGAAAATTACGGCATCCACCTTCTCAGGGTGCAGCACAGGAGAAGGAACTCCTTTAAAGTAGCGTACAGGACGCAGACAGACATAAAGATCCAAGGTCTGACGCAGTGATACGTTAAGTGATCTCATGCCGCCGCCTACAGGTGTCATTAAAGGACCCTTGATAGCCACATGATAGTCTTTGATAAAATCATAGGTCTCATCAGGCATCCATACGCCCTCACCATAGACCTCAGTTGATCTGCCGCCGGCAAAGATCTCCATCCAGGCAATCTTTCTTTTACCGCCATAGGCTTTGTCTACAGCTGCATCCACAACTTTGCGCATGACAGGAGTAATGTCTGCGCCTATACCGTCACCGCGGATAAAAGGCACAATTGGATTATCAGGTACAATAAGTTTATTGTTGCTATCTACACTAATCTTGCTACCATCTGGGATCTGAACCTTGCTGACAAATGACATATTTGCTCCTCAAATTAAAATGCCTGCTTATCTCTTGTGAAAGTTGATTTAAGACGCGCATGTCTGCCTTGTATGCATGACGTGCCTTTGTAAATCTTGTCATATAATACACGTCTTACACTATTCAGGCCATAGTATATCAAGCTATTGCACTGAAGGCTTGCATCTGACATGCCTCATTAAGTTTTTAGTTGTATTTTGCTATAATGTTCAAATTATATTTTTTACATGTTGATTTTCAGGCTATATACATATGTCATCACGCTTTAAGCCATACCTTACTGTAGCTCTTATGATTGAGCACGAAGGCAGATTTCTTGTAGTTGAGGAAAAGGACGAATACGACAATTTGGTATTTGGTTTTCCTGCAGGTCATGTCGATGCCAAAGAGAGTATAGTGCAGGCCGCAATACGCGAAGGATTTGAAGAGACAGGTCGTCAGGTGGAGCTTGACCATCTTGTTGGTATCTATGATTATGTCAAGGATGATGAAACCATACTGCGCTTTTTATTTAAAGCCCACTTTAAAGATGCACACGATCTTATGTCCCTGACCCCTGCCGATCCTGACGGTGATATTCTTGCTATAAAGTGGTACTCAAAGGATGAGATGCTAGATCAAAAGGACAGCTGGCGTACCCGTCTTATAGGCTACAACCTTGATGATTATTTAAATGGCAAGAGCATAAGCCTGTCTCATTTGACCACAGTGGTGCCATAGTATGAGCCCAGATGCAAGCATTCCCTATAAGGATTTAAAAGGCGCCCATGTAGTGCTTGGACTCTCAGGCGGCGTTGACTCATCTGTAAGTGCCGCTTTATTAAAAGAGCATGGCCTTAAAGTCACAGCCCTGTTTATGAAAAACTGGGAGGAGGATGACACTGATACAGTATGTGCCGCAGCCAAGGACAGAGAGGATGCGCAATCTGTATGTGACAGACTTGGCATTGAGCTTAAGACCATAAACTTTGCAGCAGAATACTGGGATAATGTCTTTGAGATCTTTTTATCAGAGTACAAAAAAGGCCGTACTCCAAATCCTGATATTCTGTGCAACAAGGAAATCAAGTTCAAAGCCTTTTTACACTATGCCCTTAAGTATCTCAATGCCGACTTTATAGCCACAGGTCATTATGCCCGCCGCTCATTTGGGACAGATGATGCCTATCTGATGCGCGGTCTTGATAATCTCAAGGATCAGAGCTATTTTCTGCATGCCATAGGCCCTGGCATTTTAAACAAGGTGCTCTTTCCTGTAGGCGATATACAAAAAAGTCAGGTCAGAGACATAGCAGCCTCACTTGATCTTGTCACTGCCAAAAAGAAGGATTCAACCGGCATCTGCTTTATTGGTGAAAAGCGCTTTCATGAATTTCTTGAGCGCTATCTGCCTTCACAAAAAGGCCCTATTGTAACTGTTGAGGGCAAGGTTGTAGGCGAGCATGACGGTCTTATGTTTGCAACCATAGGACAGAGAAAAGGACTGCACATAGGCGGTATGAGCGATGGCAGCGGTGAGCCGTGGTACGTGGTTGACAAGGATCTTAAAAACAATGCCCTTATTATTGCACAGGGTCATGATCACAAATCACTGTACTCAAAAGGACTTTTTGCCTCTGATGACACCTGGATTGTAAGGCGCCCGCAACTGCCGTTTGAGTGCAGCTGCAAGATAAGATACAGACAACCTGATGTGCCATGCATTATCCATGAGCATGAAAACGGTCTTTATGTTGAATTTAAAGATCTGGTCTCATCTGTAGCCCCAGGTCAGTCTGTAGTCTTTTATGATGGTGACATCTGCCTTGGCGGTGCTGTCATTGATAAAGCTCACAAGGAGTAGCAATGAGCAACATCTTTAATGAAACACTTTCACTTGCAGCTTTGTTTCAATCATGTGCACAGATCCAGAGAATTGCAAGAACAGGTCAGGGCGATGAAAGCGCCATGGCCCCTGTAATACGCGGTCTTATTATTACCAATCCAAAAAGCTGCGAGGATATCTACAAGTCATCAACCCTGGCCCAGGGCTACAGGCAGATCCCTGCCTCCTTTGGCTTTGGCTCCAAGGAGAAAAGTCCTGATGTGCTTGAAATTACCACTATTGCCTTCAAACTCATCACGCTAGAGCAGGCCATAGAGAAGAATCAGCACTATTTTAATATGCTAGGACAGAACATTGACAAGGTGCGTCAGAGCATACTCTCGCGTCACAGCGACTATGAAAATGCATCAGACAGTGAGATTTTAAGTGAAGACTGCCTCAATGAGTTTTCATCACTCTATCAGTCCATTATAAGTCCAAACTTTCCAAAGCTTGTCATCTATGGTGCCCCTGAGCATTTAAAGGAGGACAGCAATCAGTCCAAAATAAGAGCTCTGCTTTTATCCGCCATCCGTGCCATAGTGCTCTGGCGTCAGCTCGGAGGCCGCCGCCGTTATCTTATTTTCAGACGCAATGCCATTATTCAGTGCGCCCGTGACACAGTTTCATCTTTACATAAATTCAACTGACTTGAGGTTTAATTATGGAGTTATCAACCCTAACTGCCATCTCTCCTTTAGATGGCCGCTATGCATCAAAGGTTAAAGAGCTAAGATCAATTTTTTCTGAATACGGTCTGATGCGCTTTCGCGTACAGGTTGAGCTTGTATGGCTCAAACATCTGTCTTTATGTAAAGAAATCACCGAGGTTGAGGAGTTTTCCAAAGAGACTCTGGACTTTATTGACTCAATTATCAAAAACTTCAGTGAAGAGGATGCACAGGATATAAAAAGACGTGAGGCTGTGACCAATCATGACGTTAAAGCTGTAGAGTACTTTTTAAAGGATAAGACAGCCTCAAACGAGCAGATTGCCCGTGTCAGAGAGTTTATCCACTTTGCCTGCACCTCTGAGGATATCAACAACAACTCTCATGCTCTTATGTTAAAGACAGCAAGAGATGAGGTTATTCTGCCTCAGATTGATGAGATTATAGAGGCTATAACCAAGCTTGCTCACGATTATGCCGATCTGCCGCTTTTAGCCAGAACCCATGGCCAGCCGGCCTCACCTACCACCCTTGGCAAGGAAATGGCCAATGTGGTCTATCGTATGCGCCGTCAGAGAAAGCAGATTGCAGAGGTTGAGATTCTTGGCAAGATAAATGGAGCCGTTGGCAACTACAATGCCCATTTAAGTGCCTATCCTGAGATTGACTGGTACAAGTTTTCAAAGGATTTTGAAGAGGATCTTGGCCTTACCTTCAATCCTTATACCACACAGATTGAGCCACATGATTATATAGCCGAGCTCTTCCACGCCATCGAGCGCTTTAACACTATTCTTTTAGACTTTGACCGTGACATCTGGGGCTATATCTCCTATGGTACCTTTACTCAAAAGACCATTGCAGGTGAAATTGGCTCATCCACAATGCCACACAAGGTCAACCCTATTGACTTTGAAAACTCAGAGGGCAATCTAGGTATTGCCAACGCCCTCTTTAGCCACTTAGCTCAGAAACTGCCAGTCTCACGCTTCCAGCGCGATCTTACCGACTCTACAGTACTGCGCAACCTTGGTGTGGCCTGTGGCTATTCAATCTTAGCCTATGCCTCAACCTTAAAGGGTATATCCAAACTGCAGGCCAACAAAGATCATGTGCTAAAAGAGCTTGATGAGAACTGGGAGGTTTTAGCCGAGCCATATCAGACTGTAATGCGCCGCTATGGCATTGCCAATCCTTATGAGAAATTAAAGGAACTAACCCGCGGTCAGAGAGTAACTCAGGAGATTATGCAAAACTTTGTAGACACTCTTGAAATACCACAAGAGGCCAAGGCCAGACTCAAGGCTATGACCCCTGCAAGCTATATTGGCAGAGCTGCAACCTTTGCAAAAGACATCTAATCTCACTCTTTGAAGTTTTAAAGCTTTAAATATTTATAAAAGCCGGCTTGATTATGAGCCGGCTTTTTGCATTTGTGCTGTATTTTATGCTGACTAAAGGCAGTACAGGCTCTTGCATCAATGCAGTGCACAGCTTTTAGACAGCAGCACAGCTTTTTTAGTATTTTAGCCTTAAAAATCAAAGTTCTTATATCATAAAATGCAGTTTTTTTAAAGCATTTGTGCACCATGTTGATCTATAATCACTAATGCCTATAATTTTATGGGTATTAACAAAAAAAGCAGGATAAAACAATGTTTAAAAGCGAATCTTTTATACGTCTTGTAGTCTTTATGAGCGTAGGCTATCTGTGCGCAGGTACAGTATTTTCTGTCTTTGCCAGCATTCCTCTTTTTACCTCCTATCTTGAGGTAAGTTTCATGCAGGCGTCTTTGGGCATAAGCGCCTCTTTCATACTCTCATGTGTCTGTGCCATGGTGGCTCTGCGCTATCTGGTGCCGCGCTATGGAGCAAAAGCCATCTATGAGCAGGATGTGCTTATTTTTATGATAGGTATGCTTTTTGTGGCCCTTACCATCAACAAGGCTATGTTTATGATAGGTCTGTTTGTGGCCATAGCCGCTCTTTGTGTCTACTTTTATGAAAACTTCAGACGTCAGATTACAGTAGCCCGTAAAGGTAAATACTTTATGGTGCTCTGCGGCTGGATGCTAGGCCCGCTTGTTGCCGTTCTGGTTATTACCATGTTTAAAGAATATGGTCTTTTAACTATCCGCATTCTTTTTGCCCACTATATTGCCCTGGCCTTCTTTGTTTGGATACAAAGACTTGAGCTTCACGAAGATTACAAGGATGCAAGTCAGATCCTCTTTGGCAGCTCTGAGAAAAAATACCCAAATCCTGTCTATGATGAGACTGAGGGTCACAAGCGCACTAATGCTGCACAAAATGATAATAAAAGAAAAATCTAGGATAGTACCATGTCAAAACTTCTTTTTACTCTTAGCCTGCTGCTGACACCAGCGCTTGGCTGCGCCCAGGAGATTTTTACTAAAACAGCACTCTATGGCGTACGCTATGAGATGATTATTTTCGGTCTGATGCTCGCAGGCGTTGCCGTTTTCTATACCAAGACCCGTCAGGTAGCCATAACAGGACTTGTGCTTTTATGTCTGTTTAAATATGAGTTCACCGAGGGTTTTTCTATTTTAGATCGCCTTTTTGGTCAGACACTGTCTGATGGCACTGTAACCCACGGCTCCTGGCGCACCTATTTTAATCTTATTCTAATGCTGCCAGGCTTTGCCATTTTAGCTGACATCTTTGAGCACTCCAAGGTGCCATCTTTAATTCCGCGCTATCTGCCATCAAATATGGCCTCTGGCATTGTGCTTTTATTCTTTGTCTTTATACTAAGCTCCTTTTTAGACAATATTGCAGCTGCCATGATTGGTGGCTCCATAGCTGCAGCCGTGTATAAAAATAAGGTGCACATAGGCTTTGTGGCAGCCATCTGTGCCTGCGCCAACGCAGGCGGTGCCGGATCTGTTGTAGGTGATACCACAACTACAATTATCTGGATTTTTGGCAAGGATCCTCTGGTACTGGCTCAGGCCTTTATCCCTGCCCTTGCAGCCTTTGTCATTGTAGCCTTCTTTGCCTCACGTCAGCAGCATGCCTACAGCCCTGCTGTAAGTCTGGATTCTGAATATATAAGAGCAGACAAGAAAAAACTCTTTGTAGTATTTTTAATTCTGATTTTAACCATATTCTTCAACTACTTCTTTGAGCTTCCTGCCGTTGGTATATGGATGGGTATTTTGGCAGGTCTGTTTATAACCAAGATCAATTTAAAGGTAGCCATCAATGCTACAGACTCAACCATCTTCCTGGTAGCCCTGGTATTCTGTGCCGAGCTTGTTCCACTTGAGTCTGTACCTGAGGCCTCCATACTCTCAACCATGGCCATAGGCTTTGTCTCTGCTGTATTTAACAATATACCTCTGACACAGCTGACCCTTATTAAAGGTGGTTATGACTGGCCGCTGCTCTCCTATGCTGTAGGCTTTGGCGGCTCCATGATCTGGTTTGGCTCCTCTGCAGGTGTTGCTGTGTGCGATATGTTCCCTAAGGCCAGAAGCTTTATGAACTGGCTGCGCTATGGCTGGCATATTCCTGTAGCCTTTATCTTTGGCTTTGGTGTCTACCTGCTGCTGTTGGGCTGGGATCCTATAAAGGGCAATCCACCTGATCAGATGCCAACTCCTGTAGGCTATGAACAGAGTATTGGTAACTCACCATTGAAATAAATATATGCCTCCTGCGTCTTGTGCGCAGGAGACAAAAAATAATACCTAAGAGTCCTAAACTATCACTTATCTAGTAATCTTGTTTTTTTGTACAGATAATCATTTTATCCTTGCAATATTCAAAAATAGCTTTAATTAGTTAACTATATTTCCATGCCCCATTGTAAACAATAACTATATAAAAAAACTAAAAACATATGGTAATATACTAAGAATTAAAAAGATTATCTTTGACTTTAAAATATAAATAAAATACAAAGCAAATGTAATATAATAAGCCGTTTCATTCATTACCTTATAGGCAACTAATATCGGAAAGTAAACCCCTGTTAGTAATGCAACTGTTTCTTCGTACCTGAATATAGTAGATGGCGGAGTTACTATATAAAAATATAAACTCATTAAAAATAAAAAGAACCACACAAATATTATTGCAAATGCATTTCTAAGTAGAAAAACGCCATCAAAAAAACTCATCAACTTTATTAATAAAATATAAAAGATTCCGAAACATATTCTTTACGCCGAAATAGTTTTCATAGCACTAAAAAATCTACTCTTTGTGCATCAATGTGGGCACTTTCCCCTATATTAATAATAACCAGATAAAAATGTAAATACACTCTGTCAATGACAAGCCTTAAGGGTGACTTTGCCAATCATTGACTGACAGTATTTTGTATTTGCTAAAGCTTTAAAAAGTTAATGGATACATCAAGACAAAAAATACTCTGCATAAGAAAAATTCGACAGATTTTTTCCTTGAGCCATTTTTCTTAACTTTTTTGTTGCAACTGTGCAACTATATTGACCCTAACTGATAAACCTCTTTTTTCAATGACCCTGCTCATCCCTATCTTAAAAGATACCCTATAGCAATAATAGCAGATGACAGTTGCTAACTTTTGTCAGTTTTATCATTCATTAAATGTGCACTGCCATGCTGATTGATGCGCAGTTTTTCGCTATAATATCGAATCTATTACATATATTTTCAGGTTGGATTGTAAAAATGAGTGAAGTGCCAATGCAGAGTATGCAAGATCACATGGGTATAGAGTTTTTAGAGCTCTCTTCAAACAAGGCTATGGCGCGTATGAAGGTATCAACAGCCACTATACAGCCTTTTGGTTTTGTCAATGGCGGCGCGCTGCTGGCCATGGCTGAAATACTCTCAGGGGCGGCCTCAACCTATATTCTGCCTGATGACAAGGTAGCTCTTGGCAGCTCAGTGCATGCCAATCATATAAATACAGCCCCGCTTGACTCTGTAATTCTGGCAGTTGCCACACTTGTGCATCAGGGCTCCATTCATCACATCTGGGATGTAAAAATCTATAATTCAGACAAAAGAATTATAAGTACACTGCAGATTACCAATACCATTGTCTCAAAAACTGCACTGCAAAAGAAATTTGCCAAAACCAATGCAGCCGCTGCAAGATACATTGAAAACTTTGATAAAAACAAACTGCTGACCTCCTCACAGCCGACAGCTGCCGAGGCACAGTCCTTTGATGATACCACTGTCGCTGATGATATGCCATTTACCCTATCTGACAACTCAAATCCTTTTGATATGAGTAACAGCCCTGTCAGAGAAGCACAGACAGCAGAGACTGTTACCCACGCTCAGAGCACTGATACAGCAAAGGATGAGAGTAATTATTCTTTAAAGGATGAGAATGAGCTTGCCCCAGATGCTGAGGATTTAAAGGATGCCAATGTGGCCATACCTGAGACCCTGGTCAAATATCAAAGCTCTATAGATCGCTACAAGGCTGATGTGATTTTCAATTCACTTTTAAATCACTCCACCCACAAGTCATATTATGACAATATTGCCATGTCCACCATCAAGATGCTGGTGCACAATTCAAGAGTACCTGAGAGTACACTTGAGCTTATGCCAAGCTCGGCCAAATTCTCACCATTTAATATTCAGCATCCTATTAAAGAGTTTAATCTTGTCGATCAGGATCCTGAATTTAAAAAGCGCTTCAAACGTGTCATGAACCGCTATTTGAAAAAGCGTGGCGATCTTGAGCGCAAGGCACAGGACAGCAAACGCGACTACAGTGCCAGCAAAGTCCCATTTGACTTTAAAAAAGAGCTTGATGCCCTCAATCTTTTATACTCACAGCTGTTTTTAGATTTAATTCGTCTGCACATTCATGAAAAGTCACCGGCTATTGACAGACTGTGCAAGATTTTAAACTTAGTCAGAAACAATGAGCTTTCACAGCGTATCAACAAGAGCAATGAGGTCAGAGTCTTTAACATCGGCTTTGCTGTTGATGTTTTAAATCTTTTATATAAAAACTTTGCCATCTTCCCTTTAAAGGAGAGCGGCGAGCTGTGTCTTATTGTCTCTAATCCATCACATGTAAGACATGACTGCACCCTTGAGAATCTTGCAGGACAGAGCGGCTTTATCTTCTTCCCATTTTGTGCCAACCACAATAATGAAAATGTCTTTTTCAAGGTGGACAACAATGTAATTATAGGCAAGGACAATATTATTAACTTTGCTATCAATCTGCTCTTTAATGTCTACTCACGTATGCTCCTGCATGCCTCATTAAACTCACTGCCAGATCTTAAAAAGACCTGCAATCTTGTCTTGTACATGATCTATATTCAAAGGCATAACTCAGAGGCTATAAAGCGCAATTATGATATCTATTCATTCTATCGCTATATAAAGATGAGCATGCCTGAGTTCTTCACCGACGGTGCCGACTTTATCAAGGAAGAGTTGTCAAAGGATATATATCGTCATGCCTTTGACCGTGCCTCAACCTTTATACGTCAGAATGAGTGCCGCAAGCTTGTACTCTCACGCCGCAATGACTTTGAATTTGAAAAGAGTGTGGGCTCTGTCTTTGATGCCTGTCTTGGCAAGTATAAAGATACAGCCTTTACCTATCTTATTAAAAATGATGTCAAAGGCATATGGATTGGCGCCTCACCTGAGATTCTGGCAAGCTTTAACAACAATGTGCTCTCAACAGTATCACTTGCAGGAACCATGCCTGTAATTGAAGATCTGTCTCTTGCCAAATGGTCTGAAAAGAATCAGAAAGAGCAGCAGCTTGTAACAGATTATATTGAGGATGTAGTTAAAAAATACACCTCCTCCTATCACAAGAGTGATGTCTATACTGCCAAGGCAGGTCCTGTCATGCACTTAAAGACAGACTTTAAGGCCCATGTTGGCAATCTGCACACTGCTCTGTCGCTAGCCCGCGAGCTAAATCCAACCCCTGCTGTCTGCGGTCTGCCAAAGGATGAGGTTAAAGCCTTCTTAGTTGAAAATGAAGGTTATGACAGAGAGTATTACTCTGGCATGGTAGGCTATATCAACAACAGTGAATTTTCCTTCTATGTAAATCTGCGCTGTATGCGTATTATCAAACAGACTGCATCGCTTTATGTCGGAGGCGGCGTACTTCCTGAGTCAAACTTTGAAGATGAGTTTGATGAAACCTGTCATAAGCTTGAAACCATGAAGACTCTTTTGAAAAACAAGTAAAAGCTATTGATATCCTGGGGAGCCAAGGCTCCCAGTAATTTTTGTTTGTATATGTATACCAATAAGAAAAATGTTCTGGAGCTAGTCTCCTTGCTGCATGCTCACCATATTGAGCATATTGTGCTCTGCCCGGGCTCGCGCAATGTACCTATTGTCAAAAGCATTGCCAAAAGCAAGCTGTTTAAATGCTATTCAATAACAGATGAAAGGTCAGCTGCCTTTTTTGCCATGGGCCTTATTCTTGAGACTAAAAAGCCATGCGCCCTGTGTATTACATCAGGTTCAGCTCTTTTAAATACAGCACCTGCCATCTCAGAGGCTTTCTATCAGAAACTGCCGCTGCTTGTCATATCAGCAGACAGGCAGAAAAGCTTTATAGGACAGATGGATGGTCAGACTATAAATCAGGAGAGAATCTTTCCTGATATTACCAAAAAGCAGGTGTCTTTACCTGAAATTCATGATAACGATTCACACTGGCTGTGCAACCGTCTTATCAATGAGGCTCTTTTAGCTCTAAGCCTTGATGACACAGGTCCTGTGCATATCAATGTGCCAATCTCAGATCCTTTTTTCAAAGAGGATGTGCCTAATCTGCCATGCGTTCGTACCATACGCTATACTGACTTTGAACATCTGCACAAACTTATGCATGAGCACAAAAAGATTATGGTCATAGCAGGTCAGAATCAGCATGTTTTAAAGTTAAATGGCAATACAGACAACTTTGTCTTTATCAAAGAGCATCTTAGCAATATACATAATGTCAGAGGCATAGATAATATTGAGCTTTTACTTGCATCATTGAGCGATGAGCAAAAAGAGAGTATCAAACCTACTCTTGTTATAAGCATTGGCGGGCATATATTGTCCAAAAAGCTCAAGATCTTTTTGCGCTCCTGCTCCTTTTTGCATGTAAATATTATGCCAGGAGATGAGATTGCAGATGTGTTCTGCTCTCTTGCCTATCATATCAATGCCACAGTGGATAAGGCTCTATCCTTTGTACTTGGGCAAAATGCCACACTCAAAGCCAATAAGGATTATGTAGATAATTTCTATGCTCTGTCAGAGAAAATTACGCCGCCTGCTCTGCCTTTTTGTCATATACAGGCAATAGGCTCTGTCATAGCATCCTTGAGTGATGGCAGTTCTTTGCACCTGTCAAACAGCTCAAGTGTGCGCTATGCCCAGCTCTTTGGCATTGACAGGGATGTAAGTATTCAGGGTAACCGTGGCGTCAACGGCATTGAAGGCTCACTCTCTACAGCCATAGGCGCCTCATGTGCCACATCATCTTTAAGCTATATCATAATAGGCGATTTAAGCTTCTTTTATGATATGAATGCCCTGTTTAATATGCATGTGCCACGCAATGTACGTATAGTGCTTATAAACAATGCAGGCGGCGAGATCTTCGCTGCCCTGCCAGGTCTGTCTCTTAATGATGAGAGCTCACGCTATATTGTAGCTCCCCATCAGTTCAGCGCTAAAGGCTGGGCTCAAAGTGCAGGTCTTGTGTATCTTGAGGCGCACAATACAGAGGATCTTACAGCCTCAGTTGCAGCTTTAAAAGAAGGCAGTGAAAGAGCCATGTTGCTTGAGGTATTTACCGACAATGGGCAGGATATAGAGTTACTGAAACAATATTACACAGATGTAAAACATAAATTTGAGGAATAAACATGAGCAGAAAGTGGGAAAGTATAAAAGAGTATTCAGATATTCTCTTTGAGTATTTTGAGGGTATTGGCAAAATCACCATCAATCGTGAGCGCTATCGCAATGCCTTTACACCAACTACTGTAATGCAGCTTATTGATGCCTTCAATATCTGCCGTGAGCGTGGCGATATACGCGTTGTAGTGCTCACAGGTGCAGGCGACAAAGCCTTCTGCTCAGGCGGCGATATGCATGTCAAAGGCGATGGTGGCTATATTGATTCAAATGGCGTACCACGTCTTAATATTCTTGATGTGCAAAAGCAGATAAGATCCATTCCCAAACCTGTTATTGCCATGGTCAACGGCTATGCCATAGGCGGCGGTCACGTACTGCAGGTAGTATGCGATCTCTCCATTGCCTCTGACAATGCCATCTTCGGTCAGACCGGCCCTAAGGTAGGCTCATTTGATGCAGGCTTTGGCTCATCCTATCTGGCCCGCGTTGTAGGTCAGAAAAAGGCCCGTGAAATATGGTATCTGTGCCGTCAGTACACAGCAGCTCAGGCTCTTGAGATGGGTCTTGTCAATACTGTGGTGCCTTTTGACAGACTTGAGGATGAGGTTGTTTCCTGGGCTAAAACCATTATGGAGCACAGTCCTCTGGCCATACGTATGATTAAGGCAGGTCTTAATGCCGAGCTTGACGGTCAGGCAGGTATTCAGGAGCTGGCCGGTGATGCCACTATGCTGTACTATATGACAGAAGAGGCCAAAGAAGGCGGCAGAGCCTTTTTAGAAAAGAGAAAGCCTAATTTCAACAAAGATCCAAGATGTCCATAACAACGGGATCTTAAAGGTTAAATTGCAGCTTCGGCTGCAATTATTTTATTCAATGGTCTATATATTAAGAAAAATGCCACTACACATCAGTATTTATAAAAAAGTTTTAAATTTTACCTTTAAAGCCGGCACCTCACGCGGCTATTACACTACAAAAGATACCTACATTGTAAAGATAGAAGATCAAAGTGGCTTTAGTGCCTATGGCGAGTGCTCCACCCTGCCTGATCTTAGCTGCGATCATAATGACAATTATGAAAATGTACTCAAAGAGTGTGCCCATGCTGTCATGGCCTCAGGACATCTTGATCTTGATACCTACAAAAGCTATCCATCTATAATCTTTGGCTTTGAGACAGCACTTTTATCTCTTGCCCACCGCTCACCTGTGCTCTTTGACAGTCCGTTTACCAGTAAATCAGAGCCTATTGCTATCAACGGTCTTATCTGGATGGGTGATTTTGCAACCATGGCTCAAAGACTTGAGAGCAAGATAAATGATGGTTTTAAGTGTATTAAAATCAAGATTGGTGCCATTGATTTTGACAAAGAGCTTGAGCTTTTAGAGAAGATTCGCTCGCGTTTTGATAAAAATACCATTCAAATACGAGTTGATGCCAACGGTGCTTTTGCACCTCATGAGGCCACAGATAAGCTAAAGGCTCTGTCATGCTATGATCTGCACTCTATAGAGCAGCCTGTCAAGACTGGCAATTATGCTCTGATGAAAAGTCTGTGTGAGGCTAAAATCATTCCTATAGCTCTTGATGAGGAGCTCATTGGCGTGCATGATTTAAAAGACAAGGCAGAGCTTTTAGATAGCATCAGGCCAGATTACATAGTGTTAAAACCAAGTTTACATGGTGGTTTTGCCGGATGCAGCGAGTTTATAAAACTCTGTCGTCAAAGAGATATTGGCTTCTGGCTGACCTCGGCTCTTGAATCAAATATAGGTCTTAATGCCATTGCTCAATATGCTTTTATGCATAATATAACTATACCGCAGGGTCTTGGTACAGGTCTTTTATACTCAAACAATATAGACTATCCACTCTCTGTCAGAGGAGAGAAACTCTATTTTGACAGATCTTTGATAGCAGCAATTGACTATGAAAAGTTTTTAAGTGACAGCTCAAGGGTAATGTAAAGATGAAAGGTCTTTATATAAACGATACTTTTTACTCTGCTCAAAGTTTGAAAGGTTCTGACAGCAGACCGTCAGCGCTGTATGCAAAGGCACCAGAAGACAGCTTTTTACAAAAGCTTGCCCTCTTTTATCAGGACTTTTTAAACCAAAACCCCTGTATGCAGGTTAAAACCTCAGGCTCAACCGGCACTCCCAAGCTTATGAGCGTTAAAAAAGAGTATATGCAAAACTCAGCGCGTGCCACATTAAACTATCTTAAGCTCAAAGCTGATGACAGCGCTCTTTTGTGCATGCCGCTTGATTATATAGCAGGCAAGATGATGGCACTAAGAGCCTTGCTCGGAGAGCTTAAACTGTATACAGCAAATCCAGGGCGCGATCCTTTTTTAAATATAGACTATCCGCACCATTTTGACTTTATAGCCATTACCACCATGCAGGCTGCCTGTATCTTAGAGAATGATGAAAGTCTTGAGAGACTTTTTGCCTGCAAAAATACTATTATAGGCGGCGGACCGTTAAATGCAGATGTAGCGGCCATTTTACAAAAAAGTCCTAATGCCATCTATCAGAGTTATGCCATGACCGAGACTCTCTCACATATAGCTCTTTTAGATATAAGACATGATGGTGATATCTACACCCTTTTTGATAATGTAAAACTGTCTTTGTCGCAAAACGGCACTGCCATTATTCAGGCCCGACATCTTTGTGATGAGGATATTGTCTGCAATGATCTTATAGAGCTTATAGATGACAGACACTTTAGAGTTACAGGACGTATTGATAATGTTATCAATACCGGTGGCATCAAGGTTTTAGCAGAGGATCTTGAAAAGGCACTGTATGGTTTTAGCAAGAGAGCCTTTGCCATCTCAAAGGTGGCACATAACGTGTATGGGCATCAGATAGTTCTTGTTATAGAAGGCAGCTCCTCTGACTTTACAGACAATAAGGCTCTTGAAGCAAAAATTGAGGCTCTGCCACGCTACCACAGGCCCAAGCATACTGTGTTTATAGATAAAATCCCTATGACAGAAACCTATAAAATTAAAAGAAAAGAGCTTGAGGCGCTTGTGAATAAGATACTGCTTTAGATTCTGCAGGCACCTTCAACATAATTGTCGCTGGCTCTGCCCTGATATTCCTTATGACGCTCAAGCCAGACGACAGCATAAGAGCAGGTGGCTACAAGCTCATAATCCTGCTCTTTGCCATAGTCATAAGCAGCCTTGACCAGAGCTCCGGCAATACCTCTGCCACCAACCTCTTTTGGCACAAAGGTTTTAACCACATCAAAGATATGGCCATGCAGCTCATAACCAACCACACATTCAAAACCATCTACTACACAGCTAAACTGCATCTTCTGCTCATCATGCACTATATTCATATACGATCTCCGAACAAATCTTATCTTTATTAAAGCTATAAGTTTTATATGCTTTTGCAAAAATGTGCAAGTTTTATATTAGATAAGAATTCCCACTATGAATAAACCATTGATTTAAATATATTTAATGATATTTATATATGTGAATTGGCCACTTTTGATCTATAGCTTTGTATATAACTGCCTAAAATCTGCGTCTCTTCCCTGAAATTTTGGGCTAGCATAGGCCTCATCAATTGCCTTACGTATTTTATCTGTCATATCTTTAGATGGGAAATAAGAGCTTACAATAGCATCACCATCTTTTATCTGCTCAAAGCCATTTTTTAAAAGTAAAGCAACGACATCATTAAGATAAGAAGAACCCATCAAACTATACCTATTGGAGAAATAGCGACAAGTTTTATCTGCCTATCTTCGTAAAGCATATCTGCAACTAACTCTTGAGCCAGTTGTGGCGTTAACTCTAGCAACTCGTCTAAGGTTTTACATTCAACAAACAGCCCTTTAATATCAGGGCTATCTGCTAAGAAATCACCGCTTTCTTTACTTTTATATATATCGTACCTATATTCAAGGGTGCAGTTGGTTAATTTATAGATAAGTCTCCACCCTGGCCAACCTATTCTGTATTTCATTTAACTAAAGCTTCTCTTTTATATTTGCTTGTTTTAATACAGATTGAGCTGTAAATTTGGATTTAGTTGAGTAAGGAACATGAGCTCTCCTACCGTCTTTGTGCGCCCATAACTAATGAGATCCTTTTAAGTTATCAATATATCTAAATCCATGCCTTTTTAAGATTTTAATAATATCATTATAATAACCACTACCCATGAATTAAATGTCCTAGCGATTGAGAGCCGTTAATTTGAGAGTGTTTAACATTCGGCGTTAAAGTTTTAAAAACATCCCAATTAGCTAGATCTTTAGCATTGCTTTCAATGACATCTTGAACTTCTTCAACAGTGTCACATTCAGCAATAAGACCTTTAATATCAGGGCTTCTACCTATGTATCTTTTACAGTCAACATCAAATAAAATTTTATACCTATAATACATAGGGAAACCAAGCTTATAAACAGTTTTCCAAAAAGGCCAACCTATTCTGTATTTCATATCTAACCCAATTAAAAAAGTTGTTCATGTGTGCCAATGTTAATAAAAAGAATTACTGCTCTGTTATCTATATACTGATAAATAACAAGCACATCGGGTAACAAATGACACTCCCAGCAATCCTTGTAATATTTATCATCATTAAGCTTATGGTTGATAAATTTAGACGGAATGGATTTATTAGACTCAAAGCAATCAAGCACCTCTTTAAAATTCTTACTTGTTTTTTTCAAATTGGGCTGATTTTTTAAGTTTTTTAAATTTTTTGTAAAACTTATTAGAGAACTCTACTTTCATTTTAAAAGAAATTTCATGGCCTCTTCTGCAGTTGAGAATTCCGGATTTCATTCAACTAAATTTCATTAATTTTAATCATTAGTCCAATATAATTAAATTTGCATCTTTTAAAATTAAATCACAATCCAATATTTTTGTTGTCAAAAAATAAAATGGCAGGTTTTTTTGCCCACCATTTTTTTATTACATTTGTTTTATTTTATATTACGTTTGACATCTCCTGCCGTCTGGAAGGGCCTTTTAGCTCAACCTCAATGCATGGGTTAAACAGTCGATCACATATTGCTTCTCCCTTTGTATCTTGTCCCATTGAGTATTCAAGCCCGTTGCGATTCAGTTGGGTTGAAATAATTGTTGATCCTAGACGTTGTCTATCGTCAATAACAGAAAATAGCTCTAACCGGTGATCTTCCTCCATTGGCTTTAATGCAAAATCATCCAGAATTAAAACATTTGTTTTCTTTAGATTTTCTTTAAATTTCTGTCTGGCGGGTATTGGCATTTCAACTAATAAATCAAAAAAATCTAGTGCTGTCACTGCTAAATGAGAATGACGCATTTTAGCTAAGTCATTTTGTCATGCCTTTAAAGCATTTTGTTCTAATTGTATTAAATAACCTCAAATAGCACATAAAAAAAATGATCCCATATAGGGACCATTTTCGTGTATTATCCTTCTTGTATTATCTTCTTTATCCCAAACACATGTTTGGTGGCAGTTCTCTTTCAATGACAGCTCTAACAAGATCTTCATTGATCACAGACTGTCTGCATTTAGCTGCATAGATCAGAGAATGTGTGCAGATTTTGTTGATAACTCTAGGCACGCCAGCTGAGGCGTTACTTATCATCTCTATAGCGGCCGATGAAATTATGGTGTCATCGGTTCCTGCATATTTGAGATGTGTCTCTATGTACTGAGCAACCTGCCAGTTATCCAGAGCCGGAATCTTGCAGATCTGATCTATGCGCTGAATAATAGCCTTATGATCTTTATGTGCTATCAAGTCCCATAACTCGTTCTGGCCAGAGAGGATTAGACTCAGAGGATTGCCAGAATCAAATTCGCAATTGAGCATAAATCTAATTTCCTGCAGAGTGCTACGATTATTGTGATGATCTACCAGGTGAGCCTCATCTACAATTATGACTACATTCTTGCCCTTGACCTCCATTTCCTTATAGAGCATATCCTGGAGCTGTATACGTGCATCTTTGGTATGGAACTTGGCTTCATAGCCCATTTTTGTCAGAGGTATTGCATAGAGCCAGCGGGCAGAGAGATTACTGTCAGATACATAGAGAATAGTGTACTTGTCATCATCAAGTTCGGCACTAAGAGCTCTTAGCAGAGTACTTTTACCACAGCCAGGGGCTGCTGTAAGTACAGCAAACTGCTTGTTTTTGGCAGCATAGAGCAGACGCCCCATGCTGTCTAGAAACTGCTCTGACTGATAGAGGGCCTCGACAGGTATATTCTGCGTAAATGGGGTAGATGACATATTGAAAAAAGCCTTAAAATCCAGGTTTGGCAGATTCTCGTACATAATTTATATCCTATAAAGTGTTGTTATCATTGTTGATTTTGCTTTGAACAGCATATGGAGATGCCACCTCTGGGCCTCTTGCCATATTTCTGCTCTCAGTGCTCTTATAAAACTTACTGTTAAAATCTCGGACAAACTCATCCTCAGTAGTATAGGTGCCATCCCGTCTGGCTTTGTCTCGTGACAGAGCCATACAGTAGCGGGGTGGGCATGTGTTGACCTCATCAGGGCGCTGTTTATGTCCCTGTCCTTTACCTCCAGTCTTTGCAGGTTTGTCACAGGCATTGTCTGCAGGTGCCTTATTATCTGTATCTGTTTTATAATCTGGCTGAGGGCAGCTCTTGAGATTTAAAGGCTCAATGACTCTTATATCTTTAACATCCAGGACCTGATAAACAATGCCTTTTTCATCTATCATGAATTCTGCAGAGTCATTGACATAAATACCTTTAGAGGAATCCACAATAGCTTTATAGCTTATGTTATTGATACTCACAGTACCGTCCTTGCCTATAACGCGTGTTTTAGTAATTCTAAAAGCAGTATTGATGATGTCAGGAGTAGTAAAGCGCCTTGGAAACGTGTCTGCATCAAACACCTGATTTGGCGTCTTGTTGTCCAGGGTTGAGTGTGATCTGTTGTTATGCTCATTAACCCATATCTCCACAATCTCCCTGAGACCTTCAATACTTATGTTTTTCAGATGTTTAATGTCATTCTCAATTTCATTAAGATCCAGATTTACTCTCTCAACCATACCCTTGGACTCTGCTGCATATGGACGGCAGTAATGCAGCTTCATATCAAGCAGATAAGCAGCTCTGGCCAGTATTTTGCTGCGATATATAGAGCCATTGTCCAGAACCAGTGTTTTAGGTATACCCAGATTGCAGACCAGTGATTTAATTGAGTCTGTCACCAGCTGTACCTTCTGCTCTGTCGACACAGCAAATGAAATGATTTTTCTTGAGTGATTGTCCACGCAGAGCTGTATATAGGCATTGCAGCTGATACCACTGTCGTCTGTAATCAGACCTTTAGGCAGCTCCTTTACGTCACACTGCACAGAATCAAGCACATGCTTTTTGCGGTAGCGCAGATAAATCTCTCTGTAATCGCAGGTGTCCTTTTTAATCTGTGTTCTGTTGCAGTTGTTGCGCTTGAGATATAACTGCACTGTAGAGCGTTTTAGCAAACCGACAAAATCAGGGAACTCACTTTCAACTACACGTAAAAGCTGAGGCACAGTTAAAGTCATATTTTCTTTGCGATATGCAATGACAATCTTAATAGCAGCGTCAAAGAGCCTATTGGTCTTTGCCTTTGGCTCTGAGCCTTTATAGGATGGCTTTAAAGCCTGAATATCTTTACCATTATTAATGTATCGCTCCAGCCAACGCTGCAATGTCCTGACCGAGCATCCTGCATTCGCAGCTGCCATTTTTATCATGGCAGTAAAGGTAGTGCCGTCAGTGCATCCTGTATTTTTGGCAATGATAAGCGCTGACAGAATGCGTAATCTGGCGTCTAAATCGACAATATATTTTTTCTTTCTTATGGTCATAACAGACCCCTCCCTTTAAAAAGTAGGCTCTTGCCTTAGGATGAGTCTATTTTCATATCTAACAGTCCTTCTAGCCATAACAGATGTGTTGATACATTAGGAAAATGGTGGGTGAGCAGGGCCTGCAGCCTGTAGGCTGCAGATGTATGCTGTTTTAAAAAATCACTGCAATCTTCAGGAACAAAATCAGAGCTTTCTTTAACACCGCCAGCCTTTTGCGATTTATCATGCTCCTTTTGCGCACTTAAGCCTGAGTTAAGCATCCTTGATATGTTGTTATACACTTTGAATATCAATTTGGCTGTAGGCTCGAGCAAAAGCGCTTGTAGATACAGCGCTATGCTCTGTACTCTCTCATCGTTGACCGCATTTTTCTCAAGCTGCAAACACTTTCTGATATGCCGATAGACAGCTTTAATGTCATTATCATTTTTTAATATTATCAAAGCCTCTACAGTATCTAATGACAAAGATGTAAATGGAAAAGATATAGGGCTTAAAACCAAATGTGTAGGCCTGTGCTTCTGAGTATGAGCGACAAGTACTATTGGCTTCTTTTTCTTTGCTTTTTTGTTATCAGTTGCTTTAGCATGCCCACACTGCACCTGTGTACCATCCTGCTCCTTACTTTCATCAGGTTGGTTACTATCCTGAGTTTTGGATATTCTTAATCTTGTTTTACCTCTGCAGTCATGGTTGGTGCACTGCATTCTGTTGCACTTTAGGTAATAGACGTTGTTGCTATCCATGACAGCATAAAGACACTCGTTAAGCTCATCTTTAAAGGCTTTGTAGTGATAACCAAAGAAATTTAAAGGATGGCCACAGTAAGGACATACAGCCTTGTCTCTTTGAGCCTCACCTATGGTGCAGTCAATAACCCTGGCCTTAAAGTCGGTCTGACCGTCAACAAGCGTGGCTCTATCAGAAAAGCGTGCAAATGAAGCGGGAATAATTTGTTCTTTATCTATTTTATTGTGTGAGTTTTGATGACAAAGTTGTGATATAATCATACTGCTTTTTGAGCAGGCTACAGCTGATGTCGTCCAAAACAGTGCAGCTGTAGCCCTTATAAAATCTAACTCTATAAGAAACCCACCTAATTTTAATTATAAATCACATAAAAACAAAGAGCACAGGTAAGCATATGCAACCCTGATCTTTGTGCACACTCTATTCCAAATTTTCAGATCACATGCATGTAGATAAAAATAATGTATGAAAAAATAGCTGACACAATAAAAATAAGTATGACAAACTGATTTAGCTATAATTGGTCATACTCATATGTCATAGACAAGTGCCCTAAAATACCTTACAGAGTGGCCATTGTTGCAACAATTATAGCCAATTGCATTAATAAGAGCGGTTTTGCCAACCCCACAAGCTCCATACACAATTATATTGGTCTTGGTATTGATCCAGCGCAATGAGGTTAGTGTTGCTAAGACTTGATCTGAAATACCATACTCTCTAGTTTTGGTTAGGTCAGTCATTTTAAGATTGTCTTTAAACTTAGCTTTTTTAATAAGCCCCTCGCAGCGTTTATTTTTTGCGTAATTCTCTTGAGCATCAACACATAAAGCTAAACGTTCTTCAATGGGCATTGAATCATAAATTATATTGTTATTAAACTGATTTTCTAGTTCTAATGCAAAGCCTACCAATCTGAGTTTTCTAATTTTAACAAGAAGATCTGCCTGGTTATCAAATAAAGGTTTCATATGTAGGCCTCCATTATTGTAAACTATAGTTATCGCATAGTGAATTTGCAGATCTTATCTTTTTGGCATCATCTGTTTCACTATTGGTTACAGCAGTACTGCTTGTCACGTCGTTTTTAGTGGTACTGCTATTGGACTCATCACTGGCAATGCTTGTCTCTCCCATATTGCCTTGCGAGCGTCTTAGGTTGGCAAATTCTGGATTAGATACAAAGCTTAAATCTGACTGATATGACAGTTTACCTGTAGCGATCATCTCCCCTTTAATTTCCTCAAGAATGGTCATTACGGTATTGCTGTTCCAATAGTTTTCCGTGGTCATAAACATTCTGTTAATAGCCTCATCAAGATACTCTTTGGGTGGGTGATTGCGGCAGGTATATTTATTAATGATCCGGATACAGCCTTTCTTTGCGTCTTTGAAGTCCTTCTTTTCAAGAGTATATTTGCAAAATCTAAAAGCCATTTCACTTATGGATGTAGCCTTTTCTAATATGCTTTGTGCGTCTGGATATTCAATCCTGCTCGTAGCCACGGCTCTATGCGCCTCAGGCATATGTTCAAGCTTAACAGAGTCACTGACATCAGTAACAATTGGATGGGTGGCAATAACCTCTTTATCGTTATAAATGCGAACAATGTTTTTATAAATATCAGCAGCTACAAATTGGCCAGCAAAATTATATGGTACAGAATATGTTTTTCCTTCAATAACAACACGATAGTTGCTATTAACTTTAAGGCTGTAAAAGTGCCTGTAAAATGAAGGGATTGTGCCAGTAAGCTCTCTGGCTTTTACAATCTCATAAGTGTTATATAGCTCAAACCTGCTCTTTTTAATAACAGAGCTGTAAGGTGCGTTATTAATATGCTCATTGATCAGAGCCATAAGCCTTGCATTAAGCGCTTCCAGAGAGAGTGTAGGATCATACTCCATTCTAGGCAGAACATTGCGCTCTATCATGCCAACAACAGCCTCTACGCATGACTTTTCCGAGGGGTTGTATGGGTTAGAAGCGTATAAAGACTCATCCCTAAATTTGGGGGTTGACATTATTTTCAACAGGCTCTGAAACTACGGCAGCTTTGAGTGTTGATTTTCTATCTCGAGACAGAGCCTGATGCATTTTCAATATATAGTACCCTATATCTCTAAAACCGTATGCTACCCTTTTAATGGTTTTAAATTTAGCATTGCATCCCTCTAAAATACTGGTGTTTAAGCCAGTTGTAGCCGCATGAATAATATAACAGCTCCAATCTTTTAGCTTCTTACAGAACCTTATCAGTAAAGGAATTTCTGTTGCTTCAGCTTGTGAATACAGGTTTTTAATTGCTGTTTCAACCTGTTCAGGTGTACCTCCGCTATGCCATAGATCTCTGATATGGTCTCCAAAAATTGATATTGTAAACAAGCTCTTATTCTGTTTGAGGGTTTCTACAAGATCTTTTTGCGACTCTTCAAGAGTGTTGAGTTTATCTGAGCCCATGTAAGTCAGCCACTTGCTCTGTCTAAGATCTTTTATACGCTTCTTGTATTCACTTTTCTTTTGTTGATACTCGCCGGCGTCCATGGCGCCAAGCTCCTTGCGTAAATCTTTTATTTTATCAAGCCTTATGGCATCTGCCACTTCACTGTTAAACTGTTGCAGGCAGTGGAATAAATCAAGCACTATCTTTACATTAGGGCAGAGCTCTTTGACTAGATTCTGATATCCGCAGTTGCCATCCATTACTGCACCTTCAATCTGGTCAAGCAGTCCAAGCTCTTTTAATCTGTCAAAGAATGGCCTTAAATCATCTTTCTTTCTGCCATAGGCTGCATACAAAAGGCGCCTGGTATCGGCATCTATGATGACGGATATATACTTGTGGTGCTTTTTAACGCTTATCTCGTCTATAGCTATGTTCCTAACGTCTTCAAGACTTATATCTTTGAACATCTCTATAAGCCTTGCCTTATCAATGTTCCTGACAATATCTGCCTCTACAGCCGTGATAGAGCTTATTTTCTTTAAATCTAGATGACTCTCGCCCAAATCAAGAAGCTGCAGTATCTGCCCATATAAGCGTAAGGTTATCCTATGATGCGGATGGACAAAGCTTGGCTTTAGCCACCTGGCATGATCACAACCACAACAAATGACCTTAGGTACGCGTATCTTTAAAATAACCGCAAATGGTCCTAGTGTGCAATCCTTTACTGTGCGCTCTCCCCATTCCTTTATATTTACTTTATGGCAGCCACAGAGTGGGCAATTTTGTTCAAGCTCCTCTCTCCAAAGCGTATAGCCAAGATGATAGGTAACAGTCATTGCCGTAGCATCTATTTCAGGCTCACCAGACATTACACAACCCGGGTACATATTGAGAACGCCGTGTTCAAACTTACAGTGCATTAATTCATTAGCACTGGCTTTGATTAAAGTTTCATTTGTTTCTGTATTGGCAGCAGTGTAGGAATTTATTATAATAGCACTAGGCTCTGTCATATTCTTTCCTTTGGTCGGGTAAAGTTGTTGTCAGGGCCCTTATTTTATCTGAAATATAAAAATTAATCTCAAGGGAAAAATCTTTGGGATTTTTCATAAAGCTTTAGCAAATGCAAAAGACTGACAGTCAATGATTGGCAAAGCCAACCCGTAAGGGCTCGTCATTGACGGACAGTTTTTGCATTGACAATTTGGCCGGGTCTTAAGCATTCTTGTGCTTAAGACCATAGATACCGTTTGCGATCTTGGGTCAACCCCCAATTTCAGGGAAGAACCCGTATAAAGAAACCCCAAGCCTCTCCATAAAATAGGCGAAGGAATCATTAAATCTTGCTTCAGCGCCTTTTGTGTGGGAGGTGACCATGCTTTTTGCATTGTCGCAATGTAAGGTAATTGGCAGATATTTAAAAAACTTAAAGGCTTGGCCAATAGCAAAACATGTATTCTCTGTACTTTGTGAAGGTATTATTATGGCAAAGCTGTAATAGCTTGCGCTCCATGTGAGAACGCATACAACGCCCTTTCTTTTTACTCCTTGATCTATGTATGGGACTGTGTCTCCGCAGTAATCAATACATACCTCCTCGCCATATTGTCTTTCCTGCTGCATATAAATTTTAGGTCCTTTAATAGCTTTTAACTTAATCCTTAGCTTTTCATAAAAATCACTTCGCGATATTGGATCTTTTTGTTGCCTTTCACATTCACATAGGTAGTCTGTGTAGCAGAACTTCTTAGAGACACGTGATTCAAGTAAAGTCATTGCTATTACATCAAAATTAGGCATGAGAGTATTATGTCTAGGTCTGCTGACTGTAAATGACTTGATGCCACCATCTGGATTACGCACAGCTGTAGGGAAAATAATATTTATAAGTTCATCTTCACTTAAAGAATCAAGCTTCTTAAGGCCATTTGAACCTGGCACCATCTCGCCGTTTTCAAGCATTCTTCTCTTATATACTGAAACAAGAGAAGCTGATACTCCAAACTTCTTGGCTATGTCACGATGGGTACACCCACTTAGTATATGTAAACACATAGAGCGTAATTGTTCATAATTTTTCATTTAATAATCCTCATTATGATGCCGCATCATTGCGGTATAGTAATGATGACTCTTAAATAGAAGGCGGTTTAATTTGTTATAATGTTTTTAGACTGATAGCTCAAAAATGCATACAAAATTTTATTGATTTACATAATACCAATATTGAAACGATCAAAAATATTGGATCTGAATTTAAAATTATTGGAAAAGCGTTTAAAGATATTGGAACGTTGTGCAAAAATAAAAGAATTATGTTTAATTTAATCTGGAATTCTCATGCAGTCTCAAAAGGGCCAACAAAACCACTAGCATAGGCCTCATCAATTGCCTTGCGCGTTTTATCTGTCATATCTTTAGATGGAAAATAAGAGCTGACAATAGCATCTCCATCTTTAAAATTAAGAGACATAAGCTTATCAAGACTATCATCACTTAGATATTGAACTGCCTGGCATACTTTATTTATTTTTTGTTCTCTTGTCTGCATAAAGCCTCCATCTTGTCCGACTTATTCTGTATTTTATGTCAACACCTATTTTTTCTAATTATAGGATCTAAGAAAAGCCACGTCAAAGCAAAAAGTATGGAGTTGCACTAGATTGATATAGGTTGCTTTAGTGTTTAATATTGCGAAGAAGATCTGACGATCTTGTGTTAGAAGATCCGTGGAGTTGTGATCTTTTATATAGTCTTCTGAGTAATTTTTAGCTCGAAAAAAGAAAAAAATTCATCCATTTTTGCTTACTTTTTATTTCATCTGCTTTTTTAATTTGTCAATACCCTATTTTGTATAATTTCCCGTCATATTGCTCCGTCAGGCTTAAACCTCGCTTTTCTAACAACACTAACTTCAGGCTCTTCCCTGAAATTTGGGGTTGAATGGGTTTTGTGGCGGAAGGGAAGGGATTAGAAATCCACATAAATTACCCTTATTTTTCAATAGGTTGGAAAAACATGATCACCATAGACGCACTTTTTACATTGATTTAATTTAGATTTTACATCAATTTTACAGTGATCACGACCTAATTTTTCCCTTTAAAATCAGTTGGCAGATGTGCTTTATTAACCTCACTTTCCCATGCCTGCTGGCAGTGATTTTTGCCAAAAGGACTAAACAGCAGGTCAATAAAGATCCTTAATGCTTTGCCATACCAATACCCTTTTTGATTTAAACGCCACGCATTAGCGCTGATTGTCATGTCTGCATAGCACTTATAATCATGCTTAAAGACGCTGATTAGCAAGCCTATAAAACACATCAGCACTTGGTCTATAGAGATTAATAACTGCTTTAAATTTCTAAAAAAGTTTTTCATAAAATACCATAATATAATTAAATATTAACCAAATAAAAGAAAATTCCGTAAGGTATGAGAGCTAAACCTATTAACCCCAGCATGATGCAAAGTCTTAAAATATTTGTCCAAAAAAATCCATTAAAAAGCATAATAATATCCCTAAATTGTTTGATATCCAAAATAAATCTCATGTAAATTACTCTTATAATTATAATTTAAGATAGGTGAAATTGATGAAGTATTTTGATAGTTAGAAAAGAAAATTTAATAGAGTTGCAACAGCAATTATGCCCATAAAGAATAATCCTATAATTTTGTATGCTTGGTCTCTACCGTCTTTATGCCCTTGTTTGTATTGTTCTAACAGAGCAATTTTTAAATCCTTAGCATCGGCTTTATTGTTTATAAGCTCTTGTATTTGTCTATCTAATTGTGAAATTGGCTCATCATTCATTTATTAAACCCTCGTACAAAATATATAACATCTTTGATTAGCCTAAAGATAAAATACAGCCCAACTCCATAGCTACAAACAGCAATACCAAATAATAAGAATTGCCCTATAAAATTCATGTTATCCATAAACAGTACCACGTAAAACAACTCATTGACATCAAGAAAAATATTCATCTATAATATAATATCCTTTAAAGAGAATGTTAATAGAAAAGGCACTGAATTAAGGTGCCTTTTGTTTTATTTAATTGCTAGGCCTATACAAATAATCAAGAATGTAACTCCATTAATTAAGCCAAGAACTGATAAAGCATATAGGTATTTAAACCACTTAAATTGATTAAAAAACATATTGCTATCCTTTAAATTTGCTGAAAACTTTAGCATTAAATGCTATACTCCTTTTGTACTTGAAGATGTTTATATAATAAAAAAGGCACCTCTTGTGGGTGCCCTTTCTTTATGTGCCTAGTAACTAAGCCGTATAGTCTTTCATCTCACATTCAATCTTGATTTGATTTAACTCATCAACCGATTGAGCATTATTAATCTTATCTTGTAACGCCCACTTCTGCTGATAGATGTTAAGGCCATTCCCTATGTGTTCTGATAACAGCGTCTTAAGATTTTCAAGTGTTACTTTTTGAACGTGGTTATCATAGTCACGATAATCAACTGTCGTTTGACCTTGAGATGCGAGGGCAAAGGTTGATATTAAATCCTCTAGGTTAGAGCGAGTGCGTCTATCGCCGTTACATTTAAAACCAAGGCTTGATTTAAAGTACATATTTTTATTTAAGTTGTCCTCAAACTTAGCTGACCTAGTCTCAAGCTCAAGTAATTTGTTCTGCTTAAGCTCATCTAATGTAAGCAAGCAGTCGCCAATAGGCCACCCATAAAACTTAAGCACGCTGTCTTTTAATTCCTGCACGGTATAGCCATTGTTAATTGATAAGGGTTCATTGCCTGCATCAATAAAGGCCTTGTATTCTGCATCTGAATTGTCAACAAACTTAAGCCTGTCCTTGTCATACACCTTGCCGTTATCTAACTTGTAGTAAGGGGTGTATGCATTTTCAGTTTCAAAGTCTGTAATGTCTGTCATGTTATCTCCTATGATATTGATGATGATTGATCTACAGTAGTAAGGCCACCTAGATTTTGTGGTTTTCCTTTGCCGTTAAAGCCTATATGGGAGTTGTAAGAAGCATAATAAGCTTGAGCGTCAGGCCTAGGTGGAGCGATAAAGGACTGGGGAATAAATATTACTATTGAATTATAATAGCAGTTAATACCCACTATATTTGTTAATGAGTTGCCAATCGTTAAGCTGTTAGCCATCAGTAAAATTGAACAATTTACTTGCGCTCTAAACAACTCGGCACCTTTTCCTGTTGTAGTTCCATTGATTGTTATGTTTGCAGTTTCTATTATTTGTATATGTGAGTTTCTGTTAGGATAAAAAACTCTATGCACACAGTTATCTTTTAAAGTAACAGTAAATGTATCAGTAAAATATACCATGGAACTGTCAGCACAATATAGCAAATTATCATCGTATGTCTGCTTAAAGTTAATGCCTTTAAAAGTCACAAAGCTTTGGTAAATCTTTATATGATTAAGTACTACATTGTGCCCATTGGAATTAATTTCAAGAAACCCACCCATATTAATCGCTCTTATTTTGATAACATCTTCTGTCTCTATGTAGTCGGTTAAAAAATTAATTCTAATAAAATAATTTGTGCATACATAATTTAATATATATCTTAAGCACTTACTTAAAGTTTTAAATGGCTTATCTTGTGAGCCGTCAGCTGTACTATCATCACCTTGATTAGATATATATAAGGCTAAATCGCTTTCCTGTCTAAGATATGATTTATTTAATAACCTAGTAGCCAAGTCTTTAGAAATTTGCTCGGCTACTAAGCCATTGATTTTAATAGGGTTTACCCCCCCCTAACGGTATTAATAGATTTTTCCATCTTTCTCTATTGCTCCTGCTTGATTGCCAAATAAGACTGCATCACCTCTACCTATAGTATTTAAGTTAGATAATATATTAACTAAATACTTTTTACCTGTAACGCTGTACGTGTTAGGGGTGACATTTGATGTGCTGTAAACATAGACCTCGCTTTGTCTTGATACCAAATAAAAATATGGCACCGTCATATTACTCTGTAGAATTAAATTGGCCTGGCTAATTGCTATGGTTGACTTGTTATACACCGAAATAAAAGAATTTTTTAGGCTTGTATTTTCTATGTTAATAACAGTGTCACCCTGAATAGTAACCGTACTCATTGTTGTACATATTATATATTGTGAATAACTATCAGAGGTAGAAAGAAATGTACAATCTATTATATTGCATGTTGAATAATTTGTAACGGCAATTGGTGATGAACTGCTCCCACTTCCTTTAGGCTTAAACTTTATACCTCTAAAATCTGCACGTGCATTATTAATTTTTACAGTACTTAAAATTACATTTTTGTTGTTAGCTCTAAAAGAAATAAAAGAGCTATACAATCTACTGTCTATCACAATATGCGAGGTATCGGTGAAGTCTGTAAGAAAAACAATATTAATCATTTTAACATCGTTATCACAAGGGTGCTTTTCATAAATAAACTGTAATGTTTTATGAATTGTTTTAAACGGCTTCTGTTCTGTACCGTCAGCGTCAGCATCATTACCTTGTGATGATACATAATAGTCAAATTCAGACTTGCCTTTTATTGCTAATCCTTTTTGTATCTTTTCAAACAAGCTCCTGCTAATGTCGGTAGCCACTAAGTCTTTAATCTGTTGCATTAGAACACCTCGCCGTTAAATTGTTCTACATATAATGTGTTAGGTTGTTTCTCGCTTGGAGCTGATGCTACAAATTCAACCTTGCCCTTTTTAAGCTCGTCTTGTAATGCAGTTATTGCTCCTCCATACCCACCTGGTGGCATGGTTGCTGTATCAAGACCTAAATCATCTTTTAAATGCCTGCTTAATGTGGCCGGTGTTACTATGGTGTTGCCACTGTTGCCAAGCTTGACCTCATCAGAGGTTGCAATCTCGGCCACGCCAGCTGTTTCTGTAGTTGCCGGTGGATTTAAAAAATTAGCATCTCCAAAGGTCACAGAGGTAGGTTTAAACCCTTGAACAAGGAAATCAATTGCAAGCTCTGCTATAGATGCGCCTACTTTTTGAATGATTGGCTCTGCCTGCGAATACACTCCAAAGAGTGTGCCATTATCGGTATATATGCCAAAGGCTCTGACAGAATAGACAGCTGCGCTTTCATCTCTTGCAAGAATATGTATAATGCCGTCTCCAACATTAGCGCCAGATAGAGTGGTAACGCTTGCCACCTCATTGGTCAGTTGAGAAGTGTTAACATCTACCGTCTGATCGGTATCTGAAAATTTCACAGTCTGTAAGAGTACAGGCGCTGTACCATTTTTCTCGGCATTTATGATCTCATTAAGACCTGCCGTGGTTAGTGTGATATTAATTGGCTGTACTGCCATGATCTACTCCTATTTTTAGACAAAAGAATCCCATGCCTTGATGTAAATCAAAGCCATAACTTGTATAAAGCTATTAAATTCGGTTGAAGGAAAGAGGTCTTATACCGTCACTTAAGGTTAAGGACACGCCAAGTTTTGCGCTCTCTTTGGCCTTTGGTGTAAGTCTTGTATATGTTAGGGCTCTTGCGCTTGCACTTATGGTCACTGTTTTATCTGTAGCACAGCCATAAGGCACACCCACATATTGTGAGATACGGGCAAAAGTTAAAGGTCTTGATGCAGCAGCTGCGTATATATTAGATGCCACATCTGCATTTTCTGTAATGGTCTGTGATATGCGTCCATAAACCAAAGGCCTTGATGAGCCACCTACAAAGATATCATCCTGAAATTTTTGAATAACAGAAATTGTATATTGCGATCTTACCGGCTTGGTGGCATTGATGCTTCTTTTTATATCATATATAAGCTCTTCATCTGCTATGCCCTCAATTTCATTCTGATCAATGCTGATATTAAAAGTATGGGGCGCTGTTGGTGGCTCTCTTGCAAACCATTCTGTAATGTAGCCTGCGCTGCCTAAACCCTTGATAGCATTTTTAACGGCACTTACTGTGCCCATGCGTGTCTTTTCACTAATTAGCGCCTTAAGAGATGATCTTTTTATGTGTAGTGGCCATGAATCACGCCACACCTCAGCGTCCCACTGCATTGCCAAATGGTCCAAAACATCTGAGGGCAGATAGTCAATCTTATATAAGAGCATGCCATCATCTGTGTGAGCGCTTATCTCTTTTAGCTGGCTGTCCAAAGCCTCTGCGCTGTCTACTACCTTCTTATCCTTTGTAATAGATGAAGGCAGAATAGAGCGCATCAGTGAAGATGTATTTATTTTTTTCATTGATCTTCTATGCCTCCGTATGTGAGATTGACAGCAGATGCAAGGCATTGAGCCACTTCTGACTGCTGCACAACTTTATATTCAGGCTCTGTAATCACAATGCGCTTTGCTCCTGCTTTTCTGACATATTCAATCAAGACATCAGGATTAATATCAGCACCTATCTTACTTTGTTGCCAAAGCCTGTAATCTTCTACTGCTTTGGTGACCTGCTCTTTTACTTGATTGATACGGTTTATATCGTCTTTGGATAAATACCAAGTGGCTGTAATCTGATAATTAACAGATGTAGGAGCACTGACCATAAGCTTATCTGTGAGAGGTCTTATTGTGTCTGCATTTAAATACGCTGTAAGTGCTTCTAAAAATTCTGTCTGCGGCAGCTCTCCATTGGTCAAAAGTGGATGAATGTAGACATTGCCAGGGTGATCTTCAAGTCCGTATATTTTTGCATCTATGATAGCCGTGCTATAGCTTAAGGTATGGTACTCATATGCCTTAGCCGGTCCTGCCACTGAAAACGATGCTGGGGCTAGCTTGATGCGCATTGCATAGCGCTCATCATCTTCCCTATCACCTGCGCCAGATGTGGCTGTGATATTCTCAACTTTGGTAATTGAAGGCAGAGGATCTACAAGCTGATTTATCTTGCCCACAGGTATGTTATTGCCAATCTCGCCAAGCTCAAGGGCAGTGGCTGAAATCTCGGCCGTGGTCTCAGGTGGCATTATTTCATATATGCTGTCAGTGGCAAATGTAAATACACCATTGGTTACTCTTGTACCCTTTGGAATTGTATAAACACCGTCCTGCGCTTGGTTGAGCGTGAATTTAAGTGTAGTCTGCGCTCCTGTAGCTTCTATTCTTGTCGTATTAACAAATGCGCCCAGGTGGTCAAGGCGCTCACCTGATGCGTATGACAGTAAATTCTGCTTGGCGCCAAGGTCAAAGGCGTTACGCTGCTTAATGATAATGGCAGCTAAGGACAAAAGAAAAAGCCTTACAGGGTCAGAAGGGGCCAGAGCTCTATCTGTGATCCTCTCATACTCTGCAATTATTTCATCTGTGACCCTTTGTGAGTCCACTTCTAAAAAGTTTATATCAGGTAAATTAAATCTAGCGCTCATTCTCTGCCTCTATCTCTATAGTTACAATTGGCAGCAGTCTGCCGTCCATGACATCATCTGCCCCTTGTTTGAAATCTATGCTTTTAACTCTAGCCCTTGGCTCATATGTCTTAACAGCGTCAATGATTGAAACTCTGCACTGCATCTGCGCCATTGGTGCAGGATCGTCAATAAAGGAGCTATCAATTCCAAAATCTCTATTAAGTGGCACTGTGCCCTTTACCGTGCTTATAATGGTCTGCACGTTCTGTACAATCTCGGCCACTTCTGATGAGGGATTTAAGTCAATGTCTGTCAGAGTTGATACAAGCAGCTTCATGAAATCACCTCTTTGACCTTGTTAACGATTTCATTTAAAAGATTAAATCCACCAACTTCACGCAAGTGCAGCGTGACCTCAGCAAAGGTGCAGATGCCAATACCTGTAAAATGCTTTCTGTTTTCGTCATAACTTTCTAGAACAAACTCGCCCATATAATCAGGGCCAAGGATAAGTTTCTGCGCCTGCCCACTCTCTAAGATGTTCTTTAAAACGTCAAAGTAAAGCATAGGCACTGCATTGTGATCCTGCGATAGTGTAATAGTAAAGGACACAGTAGATAAGGATTTGCCTACATATTCATTTATAGGCATAGCTCCAATTACATCATGCTGTGCATACCTGGCAGAGCGATTGACCTGCACATCTTTAAAGGTTAGCACCTGTAGACTTGAGCATGTAAATAAGACAGCCTTAAGGCCGTTGCCAAAGTAGCCTAATACGCCTAAGCTCATATTAAACCTCACAAAATAAAAACCCTCTAAGAGTTGTCTCGTAGAGGGGATTATTAATCTTAAAAGATTGTATAATTTTCTTGATAGTAGGCAAGTATTTACAATTGCCTTTCTATTATCATTTATTAACGTGATTAGAGTGTTTATTATGAATCCTTATTAATAGAATAACTGAATATATAAATAAAATGATTGACCAATAAGGACTATAAAACAGCACAAAAAAGTGTAAACCAATCCACGCTGAAAAATGCATAATAAAAGGGATTATCAAGTGTTTTATGGTTCCTGTTATAATGTATGGCATATAGATAGATATGTATGCTAGTTCTAATAAAAGTAAGAGAATAAAAAAATAACAACCGTTACCGATTCTGTCCACATCAATATCCTTAAGCAACAGAAATGGGATGACAAATTTTACAGCGGCTTCAACCGCATGATCTAAGGATAATGTCCCATAAGAATATAGAAACTTAAATGTATCGCATAGAAAAATTAAAAGAAAAGAAAGACTTACTGCTTTTATAAATCTGTAAAAATATTTTCCAATTATTTTAAAAATCACTTTTTCTACTCTTTTATGAAAGCTCTATAACTATTGGCTCAATTTCTTTACAGTAGTGTATTTTTGAAAGCACCCAAAAATCTTGACCAATGTTATATCTGTCTCTAAATTCTCTAAAATCACTATTGAAGAGAACTTTATAGCTTGTATTTAATGGAAGCGGTGAAAAATCTAATTCTGCTTTACTCCAGCTTAACAAAGTATCATAACCTTCAAATTGAAATCTATCATCTACATATGTAAAGGTTTTGTTTATTGTTATACGCCTAAGACCTGTCTGTTTATCAACTTCAACAGAGCCTTCAGATAATACGCGAATTGTATGATTTGCTAAACATGCTCCCATTCCATCAATTGAGGTATCTTTCTCAACTTCAATAAAATCGTAATAGTAGTCCTCCCTTTTATAGTAGTCTTTTGAGACCATGTTATAGTAACCGCCAGAATCCCATACTCCTATCTTTTTTAGGGTTTCTTTAAAAGCTAATAGTTTTTTATCTGTAGCAAATAAATTCTCTAATAACTTTTTATAAGCGATTTTAAATTCCTCATATAACATAAACCATTCCCAATCCATAGACAGAATGAAAATTGGAGCTTTTTTATTTTTAATATCTGAAACATTAAATGTATATTTATTATTGGCCAACCATTTTGCAAGCATCTTAGAAAGCTCAAGCCAGCCTTTTTGATCTTTTTCTAATAATGTATCCTTTAAGGCCTCATGTCTTGCTATTTGTGGGGTGTAAAATATAACCTCATCTACCTCAGACAAATTGTTTACATTGTCTATGTAGTTATTGGTACTCTTTACAAAATTGACTATATCATCAGGGCCTAAAGAGTCCACCGTCACTGTAGGACTGCCTGATGCTACAAAGCCACCAATTGAGACAGCATCACCTACACGACCTACAGGCTTGCCGTTTACAAATACTGTAGAGCTACCTGATGCGATTACATCAGAGTGAGGATCGTGCACGTCACAGCCATGAGGTGCATAGGTACTGCCCACAACGCCTACAGGCTTGCCGTCTATTAGCACATTGCTTTCACCCCCTACAAGCGATGAAGGAGGGCAGTCATCATGGCCTGTGCAAGTATCTCCTTGTCTTGTTATTGCTGGCATAAGCTCTCCATATTAAATTTATTAATAACTAGCTATTTAACTTTTCTTTGTAGTAATTGCAGATAGTTTTATTATCTATTGTTTCAAGTCCTTGCTGTGCTGTTGTATACCATGGGGACCCCTCGTAATAAGTAATATTAGACAACTGTATGGCTGTGTAATTTTTATACACCTCCCATACGTCTTTTAAAAACGGCATTATTTCAGTTGGATTTTTTAAAAATGGAGTTTCTTTTTTAAAAATATATCCATGCTCAACCTTTTCAAGAGAATAGGAAAAGCCTATAGAGGTTATATTATTAGAACCATAATCTCTAAATCTGTGGTATAAAGAAGGAATAACAGGCCCCCATTTACATACTTTAAAAGACTCTTCTATTAAAGCTTTGCTAGTATTAGCCATATACCAACCATGAGCAAAAAACACTAACTTTTGAAGCTTCATATTTGTTACTTCAATGTTTTCAGCAAGTGCAAAGTTTATAAAAGCATTTGCAACTGCAAGAGCTTTTTCCATTTTTGATATCTCTCACGACATTAGACAATTAATTGCAATATATCACAGCTGTTACAGATACAAACAAGGTTTTTATTAAAGTCTTGGTTTTGCAGATTTTAATTTACTGTCACACTTGGCGCACTAAGGACAATCGTAGAGTTACCGCCAACTACCACGCTATTACCAGTGATGTTTACAGTATTTGATGCCTGTATGTTAATGTCTGTTGATTTTAAATTTATTGTCTTTGGTGTTGTGACATCAACTGTCTGCCTATCTGCATGGATCTTTGTGCCCTCAATAACAATATCAAGCTCATGTGTTTTTCTATTGTAAGTCACAGTTGTATCATCATTAAATTTAACCATCCTTATATCAGGGTCGGTGGCGGGTGGCTTTACATCACCTGCATAGAAAGAGCCAAGAATAAAACCATCTTCTATGCCGTCAGGGCGAAACAGACAGACCGCATCTTCACCAATATCAGGCATGTGGTAATTATGGTTTTTCAAAGTATTAGGGCACAGAATTGGTAAATCGTATGAGGTGCAATTGTCATCTTCAGGAAACACCACCCTGGCGGTATGTCTGAATGGGTCAATAGATGTAATCTCGCCCACCCTTATCACCATAGATAAGAGGTGCTTTAATTCTTCATAGCCATCATTCCTTAATAGAGCACTAATACTCATTGTTTACTCTCCTAACTTCTATATCTGTCACATAGCCTGAATTGCTCACGTTGTGAGTTGCTTTCTCAATGATGAAGTTGCCGTCAAAGGAGCCAAAGCCACTAAGAGCAACCACAGCCCCTGCGTATAAAAGAGGATTGCCCACCAAGGTCAGTGAACCTGTAGTCTGTCTCTGATTGAGCTCTCTTAGCTTAGCCTTGGCCAGTCTTTGCGCTTCTGCTAAAGAGGTGCAACGCTTTTTTAAAACATATACCTGCCCTGATGGATCTACTGTTTCATCGGTGTAGGTGTAGTCAATGTATTCAGCTTTAAGCGCTGTATTACCTTTCTTGACCTCTTGAGGCTTGTGCTCCCATGAAAGATCCACTTTACCGTTCTGGCTTTGAGCTTCCTGCGCAGTTCTAAAAGCCACTGTAGCTGTAGATGTATCTTTGCCTTTTTTCTTGAAGTCTCTCCATTTAATACGACATGCTCTGTATCTCTCTGCCTGCTGTGCATTGAATGACCACCTAAGGACAGGAGACATCCCCAGGGCATAAGTCGCTATAGGATCTTTTTTCTCATAGCTTTTTTGATCAAACATGATGAGCTGTTCTGAATTGACCTTAAGGCTTAGGCCTGCCTCTTTGCAAATACGCTCAAGAAACTTAAGATCAGTTTCATCTTTTTGATCAATTCTGTCGTATGTAGGATTCTCTTGACTGTCAAAGAACAACTTGAGCTTGTTATCTGTCGCTATTGTATTGGCAATGGTTTTCAAGTCTAGGTTTTCAAAGTTTCTTGTCTTGGCGGTCTTGCGCACAGTGTTCTCCAAGGGCACAGAGATAGCCTGCATGTCAAATGTGCGTGGAGCTCCCTGGGCTGATAGACTGTTTATAATCATCAGCCCTGTCTCTAAGCTATACCCTTGGTTAGTGCTTAACATGCATCGTACCTTGGCTCCTCTGTCAGGAGACCAAGATCCTGCCCATTTGCCTTGCTCATCTTTTAATGTGATGCTTACACTGTCACATTCATCTGAGCAATTATCTTCATAAGAGAAAGATAAGAGGTCAGCGTTTATCTCTTGTGTGATGTCTGTGCTTTCATATATCACACTTACAAGCGTTTTTATTACTTTACTCTTTTCCATGGTGGCAACTGCTCGCTGTTAGTTGAGGGGCTAGGATTAACATCAGGAATATTGAGCTCAATTCCACTAGAGAAAATTAAAATATCTCTGTGCTTAAAATTAAGCTCAATCAATTGGTGCATTTGAAACTCACTACCAAGCTGCGCCTTGGCTATGATGTCCCATGTGTCGCCTTGTTTTGTGACATAGCTTCTCATTTATAAACACCCTTTTTGATTTTTTATTCTATAATTTATCCATAGAGCCTTGCACTTAAGAAGAGGTTAAAATGAAAACTCTAATTACCTTTTATAATTTAATTAAAGCGCTTTGTCTTGCAGTTGTTGCTGTTGTTGAGATTGGTTTTCAATTAATAGTAGGGGCTCTAGTTATTGGGTTCATAGTTGGTATATTTGTAGTTATTTTATCCCCTTTTATAGAGCCTTCTACTTCTATAATTACAATCTCTGCTGTACTTGTTTTATTGTTTACTGCAGCGTGCTTTAAGGCATATTTATTTCTCAAAGACGATACTCAGTTAAAGCAATAAATGGCACAGTATATTTAATAAGCTATCTGCCCACTGCCACGCATCAACTTCTCAAGCTCTTTCTTAAGATTAATTGAGCCCACATTTAACGCTTCATTTACCTGTCCCTTGACGTTCTGATCGCCTTGTATGTTGATAGTTGGCGCAAAGGTCACGGTTATAGGAGCGTTGTTAGTGGTGTTGGTTGTGGTGCTAGAAGTGCCAAGCATGGAGCCTAGCTTTGACAGTGGCATCACAGCTTCACTCTCTGCACCTTCTCCTATCATTGCAAGGGTCGGCTTTGAGACAATACCACCGTTTGCAAGTGCAGGGATTGAAGTTGCAGAGGTGACACTTGGCTGTGATGCTGTGGCATTCACATTGACATTGGCATCATCACCAAAGCCAAAGAAGCTTTTTACAGAATTAACAGCATTGCCAAAGGCGCCCTTGACCTGCTCCACCTTGTCAGTCACATAGTTGATAGGTCCCTCGGCTATACCTTTGAGCGCATCAAACATGGCTTTAAAGATGTTCTTAACATTAGCCCATGCTTCACCCCATTTGCCTGTAAACACATTGACAATAAAGCCAAGCATGTTGGACAGCACAGTTTTAACATAGTTAATGTACTGACCAATAGCCGTGGCCACGGTCTTAACCACCGATGCCATAGCTGGGAATTTCTGCTCAAAAGTTGCCCACAGCTCTACAGCCTTAGCTTGAATTGTGTCCCAGTGTTTATATAACAGATAACCAACGCCAATAAGGGCAGTAATAGCAGTTATCACGAGGCCTATAGGGTTGGCCAGCATGGCCATATTGACCAACAGCATAGCTTTTTTAAGCATCACAAAGATGTTAATTAAACTGATGATAGGCTTTAACATCAGGCCAAAGGCTAACTGCGCCGCGCCTATTGCTGCTATAAGAGCCAAGAAAATAGCCACGCCTGTGCCAATAGTTTTGACTAGTTCTTTATTATTTTCTATCCACGCTATATAAGGTTGTGACATTTCTATAGCTGCACCCAAAAGCTCATTAATAGCTGGTAAAAAAACTGAACCTATCGTAGCCGATATAATTGTGACAAGATTATTCAGAATACCTAGCTGATTTGATGTTGTTGCTGCTCTGGCCTCGTACTCCTTTTGCATAGATCCTAAATAGTTGAGCTCATTAGCTGCCAATTCAAAGGGCTTACTTAATATATGCCCCTGTTCTGCCATTGTCATTACAGCTTTCTTAAGCCCAGCCTCGTTACCAAATATCTGACCTACAACACTGTTCTTTTCATCTGCTGATAACTTATTAATGCGTTTAAAGACTTCTTCAATGGCGTATTGTGCCTCTGCTCCGCCTGTAGTTAAAGCCTTGGCCATCTTCTGTGGGCTAAGCCCTAACTTCTCAAAACCCTTTAACTGTGTATTAGTGGCGTTAGAGCCTGCCATAAGGGCATTGATAAAGCTTGACTGTGCTGTAGCAGCTACCTCTGCACTTCCTGATGCCGATAAAAAAGCACCAGATAGGGCAACAATCTGCGATGTGGTGAGCTTAGTAGATGCTGCAACCATACCACCTGAACGCTCTAGCACTTCAAGAGTTTCTTTACCTCCAGCTGTGGTATTGTTGGCTATTGCATTAACAAGATCAAAGGCCTTGATTGTATCTTCCATGTTGCCAGCGATCTGATTTTTAATAGCTGCAAAACTTGAGCCCACTTGATCACCTGTCATTGTAAGTGCGATCATGGCTTTAGCTGCTGTCTGCGTATATGTCTCAATCTGTTTGGCGTCATTGGCATCTAAGATGTTTGACTGCATAGCATTGGCCTGTAAAGCCACCATCTCTTCTGTAGAAACAGCCATTTTGGTGGCCATTTCCTTGTTCTTTTTCATGACTTCATCAGAGATGTCAGTGTACTTTCTAAGCTCGGCAGTCTGATCTTCTATATCCATTGCAGCTTTTATCGGCATGCCAAATGCAGCTGCTGTCATGGCTGTAGCTTTGGCTATGTTACCTAATCCTTTGGCCTGCATTGACTCTGCCTTCTCGGCCAGGGCCTGCGCCTTCTGTGTCTGCGCTTCTATGTTGGCCTTGGCTTGCAGTCTCTTATTAAGGGCATCGGATTTAGCCTCTAAGTCTTTAAGACTTTTACCTGTGGCATTGGCCTCGGCTTTGAGCTGAGACAGTTTATTCTTGCCATCTGTGTAGGCCTTCTCTGCCCTATTCATGGCGTTAACAGCGTTTAAAAGCTCGGCTCTTAGCTCCTTGTGACCACTCTTGGCACTCTGTAACTGCTTTTCAAGTGCTTTGACCTTGGCCTTGGCTTCATCGTAGGCATAGTAAGCCTTCTTTGTTGCCTGCGCCTGCGCCAAGATCTTATCAAGGGCCAGCTTATGTGAAGCAATAGAATTAAACGAATGATTTAACTTATCCACATGCTTAATTGCATTGCTTGCGCTCTTAATAAATGAGCCCTCAAGCTTGCCTTTAAGCTGCATTGCAATTTCATAAACCTTTGAGCTCATTTCTTTTTCAATTCCTTAGTGTATAAAATAAAATTCTCTGTGCATTCAAATACGTCAAGTATAGGCATATGGCACATATCAGAGTACGGAGTCTTTATCTGAATAGATAAGAACAGTAAATTCTTAAAATACTCTTTTAGATATTTCTCAATACTCTGATCGCTTAGATTGCCTATACCGAATCGGTGAAAAAATTTTGTAAGGTCCCACTTAGGGCTATATAGTCCTTAAAGGGCAGTCCATTGAAAAATTCAAGTGGCAGATGGGACAGTTCACACATTGCAAAGTCAATAAACTCATTGTTAATAATTGCAGTCACTAACATGCGATCCATGACAAGGCTTTGCGCATCAGTCTGTTTCCTTAATGCTATGTACTTGCGATAGAGCTGCTTAAACTGCCCACCCGTAAAGTTATCATCAATATTAAAGGTCACAGAGGTGTATTCCTGGCCCTCAAAGGTGTAAGGGCGTGAAAGAGAGGCAGTGAGCCCCTCTTTAGTAGTAGATATGGACATTCTTTTTAAAATCCTAAATTAGCTCGTACATTTTCAAGAAGATCATTCTCACCAATGACACACTTAAAGTTAAGCTTGTCAATCTCAAGCACCTGCTTGCCATCAACTTCAATCTTGATATAAGGAGTCTCTAACTCAATTGAAGTGTCAGTCTTGGCACCTGGCTCAAAGCTTCCAAGGCTCATAGTCTTTGGCAAAGTCTTGAGTACAATTTTAATGCCTTGAGTCTTATGAGTACTGACCTCAGCCATATCAAGTGCCTGCTGTGCAGATCGCAGTGTCAGGGTGTTGCCCTTGGTTGAAAGCAAAACAATGGCATCAGCTTGAATAGCATTGAAATTAAGAGTTGTTGACATGGCGCCAAAATGACCTGTCACAGGTGTTTCAATCTCACCTGCAAGACCTGCACCGGTTAAAGTCTCAGTCATATATGCAAGCTCGGGCAGTTCTGCTGTTGCAACGCCTAAAAGCTCGCCCTGCTCTGAATATACGTTGTAATTAATTGTCTTATCTGGATATTTGTTTGCCATATATCACCTCCTTAATTAAATAAGGTCTCGTAGTAAGTTGGATCAATCTCTAAGTCAAAGCTCAGCTCTCGTGCTGGTGATGGAGGGGTTATAAATATCTTGAAGTGATATTTGCCGTCCATTAGCTCTGTAACAGGGTTGTCTTCCTTTCTAAACTCAATACGACCACCTAGCAGCTGCTGTCTTGCAGTAAAAGCATTGAGCCATACATTTAAAGAGTCAACAATGGTATCTATAAGGCGTCTATTCCCAGGCTCATCTACCTTCTGCCACATTGTGGTTACTACTGTGTTTGCAATAAAGAAGAACATGCGCTTTACAGGGATAAAGGCATCCTTTGGGTCGGTATTGGCTGGATAACATGAAGTGCGATTGCCCCATATCTTCCATCCACCACTAAAATTCAGAGCTGCGACAATGCCCTCACCATTTAAGTAGTTAGCCTCTTCATTGCCAAGCACCACTTCAGAGCCATCTTCAAGACAAAGACCTGTGCCCTCAAAATTCTTATTTGAAGGAGACACATAAGGCACGCCGTCACGCTCGCCATCTGTTCTTGCAAGCACGCCAATGAGGTGGGTTGATGATGCGTATCTTGTGCCTGTCATTTCAATCTGTGGCCATGTAACAGCTACATTAGGATCTACTATGTTGTTCTTGTTCTTCCAATTTGGCACATCACTGTATTTCTTGGTGGTCTTGGTATCAGCATCAACTATGGCCATAGCATTAAAGACGGTGTTTATGTTAAGAGCCTTTGCGCCCATAATTGCCGCCACTTCAGGATCTGCTGAATAATGTGGAGAGGCCACAAGGGTCGGTATAATTCTTAAACGTGGATATACTTCACTGATAAGCTCAAGACCGGTCTTCTTGCCCTCAGGTGTCACACCTCCGATGATCTCTTTTTTGGTGACTGCTGAAGGATCTAACTTCTCAACGGTAATAGTCAGCTCCTGCTTTGCAAGCTTGAAGTTGCCGTCACTCCCTTCAGGAAGGGCAGAGATAACAAGATAGCCGTCATCATCAAAGGCTGTAACATAATCAGTGCCCTCTGCATAAAAGCCTGTATCAGGTTTTGAAATTTTGAGAGTTGAGACAACGCAGCCAAACTCCTGAATTACTGCCTGCCCCTTGGCGTCAATTGTAATAGCTGTGGTATCAGCTGTCTTCTTGTGCTTGGCAGGATCTAAAACATTGACCAATACAATTGGCGTATTGCCGTAGAAGTTGAAGGTAGAGTAAATAAACTCAGATAAGTTGTATTTAAAGCTCTTCTTGCCGTTGCCGTCATCTGTGGCATTTTCAACACCAAAGTACTGCACAGCCTCTTTGTATGAGTATACAAGCTTTGGCTCATTGACACTTGGCTCTTGTGCCATGTTAATTGGTGCAATGCCTACAACAAAAGGCACAGCAGATAATACTTCTGTGGTTGGTATAAGTGAGGTCGGTGTTTCAGATGTATAGACACCGTGCTTATATGCTGCCATTTTTTAGCTCCTAGTTAAAAGATGAATTTATCTGATATAAAGCTGAGGTTTTATCATGTAGATCAGCAACTGCATGGCGCATAATGCTGACATGAACAAATAAAGCTTTATATATTGGTGATTTTTCTAGCTCTGCCCTGATATGTTCAGGAATAGCTATATATTCTGTGTATACCGTGTACGTTTTAAGCCCCAGGCGTGGAACATTTTTACCAATGTACACAATTGAATTATCCTGATGCTCTGCACTTTCAGGACGTGCGACAGCCTCAGGGCCTTTGCTCTGATTTTTTGTCATGTTTACCTCTGACTAGATTTTAAATTGTTGAGAAATTTTGAGGGCATGGGGCATACCAACTCCATGAGGTTATTATTGATGCATTATGAAAAGGGTGCTTGTTTTCTTCAAAGGTTGACCATGTAAATGGCAGTGAAAGCTCAAACTTATTATCAAGCATGTAGTTTTCAAGCTGAGACAGGCCGTTAATAATACGCCTTAACATATTCATCAGTGCCCTGTTATCTTCCTGCGAATAAACACCAATATCAAACTGTGCTCTACAGGTGCAGTACTCTCTATCAACACTTCCATCTAATAAAAAGATAGAGACATAAGGAAACACAGAGCTCTCCTGCTTGGCAGAGGGCACAAAGCCATTGTATATATTGACCTTAACCGCCTGCTCTTTGTCCTGCATCTCTGCCTTTAAAGGCCTTACAGTTCTAAGACTGCCAAGGTATGGCTCCCTGTCTGTGCCAGGCCTGTCCTGATTGATGTCGTTTAGCGTTTTTTCAAGAAAAGTCTGCAAACTCTCTATTAAATAAAACTCTGTCATTTGTCATACCCTTTTAATGAAACATCAATCTCATGCATGATGCGTTTATTGAATGTATCAGTCATGCCTCGCTCAATGCGCTCAATACTTTCCTTACTGCCTATCATCTGAGGGACAGATGGGCCATACATAGATTGAATTGGCAGTCTCTTTTTACCTTCTCTTTTATAAATACGCCCCTGCCACACAAAACCACGATCCACACTAAAGCGCTTGCCTTTGGTGAATGAAACAAACACCTGTCTGCGCTTGTTGCCTGTAGTATCGCCATGAGGTCTGTGCATAAAGTGTGAGGCATTTAACTGCGTGCCCCTTGATTTGATTTCGCCTGTAAGGGTGTTTTTATCTGACTTAACGACAGATAAGGTCTGTCTTATATCTGTAGCTTTTAAAGTGTAGCGCTCTTTTACTACCCTCACTATCTGAGTGCGGGCGCCCTGCATGGTGCGATTGATAGCACGGCTTATTGCACTCTCGGCCCCTCTGGGGATTTGAGATAACAACAGCTTTGCATTCTCAATAGCTTTGTCGTCAATTTTTACTGAAAACATAGAAGGCGCCCTCAAAGCGCTATAGCTTTACAAACTAACGTGACTGATTTTCTACAGCAATAATGGCATCACAGCCCTGCTCAATCCTTAAGCCTTTGCAGGTGTAGCTGTATCCATCAAGCTCAAAATCCTCATCAACAAGTGGCAGGCGTGACAGCGACCCTTGCGGTATAAAGATCGTTATAGCATTAACAAATACAGCCTGCATTGACTCGGTTTTAATGGCTACCTCATCAAGGGCATTGGAATCAATGATCGCATTGACCTCTTGCCCGTTAATGCTGTGAATGTCTGCAAACTCGGACAGATTGATAAAGGTGTCAATGTCTAAGGCTAACTGCTGCTTAAAATCAATCATGTTTATTTTCTCTTTATTGTTTTACCTTTGCCCTCACCACCAAGATCAGGCATCTGCATAACATCATCAATATCAGCATCAGCCTCTAAAGAAGGATCTGCCTTTTCCTGTGTCTCCTCGGTCTTTGGTGGAAGTGGTTCGGCATTGCCTATTTTCTCAAGATACCCATCTTTGATAAGGGCAGGTACAGTTTCAAACTCGTACTCTGCTCCTTGCTCATAATAGGCACTCTCAAAAATAAAGTTTTTAAGTGCTCTGTATTTCATTAGGATAATACCTTCATAACATGGAACGCATAAGGCTCATTAACAATCATCAGAGGATGTGAAATCATCTGCACCACTCGGCCTGCCGGTGTATCACGCTGTACCCATGAATTGGCAACTCGTGAACCCTCAACAAAGCGAATGTTATTATTCTCATCAATGATATCTACAATGCCGTAGGCTCGTGTGGTCATAGCGCCATCAGATGCTAAGAAGGCAATATTGTCAGGCACAAGTGGTGTGTTTGTTCCTGCATCGTCCACAAAGGTCTCGGTGTAGGCGTAGATATCAAGATGAGGATATAACAGAGTACCGATGTACTGCACTCCATTGGCCTGTACTTTGGCAGGCTCAATGTGTCCTAGATTTATACGGCGTGGGTCAAGTGAGCCGTCCTTGACTAAGAAATTCATCAGGACTTTTAGAACCTTGCGACCTACGATCAGCTTGTTGGCAGTACGACCAGATAACTCGCCCACCTTGTCCACACATGCTACAAGATCATCAAATGGTGTGGCATTAGGCTGGTCCCACTTGGTTGCAATGTCGGTTTCAGGCTTCTTGGCATTGTCCCACATGGTGAGCACATCGTTCACGCCCTCGCCCTTCATCTCAATCTTACCTGTAAACAGTGCCTGCGCTGCCATCCATTCCTCACGGCGTGTAATCTGCTTATCAAGCTGTTTAAGATTGTCAGCTACAATGGCATTCATACGCTGTGCAGGATTGAACTGACTGTAAATAGTCTCACCTGGGGCACGGGTAAAAGCCTCATCAGCTGTAGTAATCATCATAGGGGCAATTCGTGCAGGCTGATATGATTTGGTTGAATAGCCATCTCTGTATGAGAAGGTGCCACCGGTATAACGATGAACAAACGGTGCAAGCTTGCGCTTATCAGGGCCAATAATATCAATATCAACCTCTTTGGTCATAAAGGTCTTTGTTGTTGGGAAAAATGTATCTCGCAAAAAGGTGTGCTCTCTTGGCATCTGCTGAACAACACCTAGGAGAGTTCTAAAATCATAAAGTGAAACATTTCCTGTCTGAGTTGACATAGTTTATACCTCGTCTGTTTAAATCTTTACTTGGTTGGTTTGTTGAAAATGATGCCTACATTACGGGCTGACAGATAAAAGTCTGCAACCTTGCCACTATCGCCAGGTGTGCCCATGGATAAAGCCTCTTCATTGAAGGCGCCTGACAGATAAATGCGGGCATATACCTTGGAGCTTGTAGCATCCACATCTTCAGCCAGAATGCCATAGACCACATCAGCCTTAAGCTTGCATGCCTTCACGGTCTTGGTTGCTGCGTCATAGGTTACAAGACAGCCACGCTTGAGCTTGTTCTCACCCTGTGCCACCTCATTGTGGGTGTACTTGACCCAGTCTCTAGGTCCTGCAAGCAGTTTGTCGTACTCAACGTTGCCTAAATCTCTTGATAGTTCTGCCATTTTGAAAACTCCTTTTACATGTTCTCTAAAATTGATTTAATCATTGCATTGCGCTGTGTTTCTGCTGAGGTCATTACATCATCCTGAACTCCTGCCACTTCCTGAAGGGCAGATGCATCAGACTGCAGGGCGCTTGCCTGCTCATCAAGCTGCTGCTTTTGAGCCTTTAAGATATTGAAGGCGCATGATTTGGCATCCTCAAAGGTTTCATACTTGGCCTTGTTGATAAGTGACTCATGCTGTTTAGATGACATGGCATCAAGCTCTTTAATGCGCTCACGCTCAGCGCTCTGTCCTTTGGCAAAGGCTTCATCTGCAATAGCTCTGCAAAAGTCAGGATATGCTTTAATCATCTGAGCTACATCTGTGAAAGTGACGGCGCTCTTAGTTTCTGTAACAGTGAGGTTCTTGTCCTCGGTCTTTACTTCTTCATTCATGGTGATTTCGTCCTCTTGGTGACATTGAAAAAATTCTTGTAATTTGCAATAGGTAGCACAGCTAAAATCAAGACCACCTATTGAAAGCTTATTATTGTCAATGCTTGCGTTTACTGACTTGGTACCGTCCACCTTATCAGCAAAGCCAAGCTCCACAGCTTCATCAGCTGTAAGCCATGTCTCTTCACTCATCATTTTTATAAGCTGTGGTACAGGAAGATTGGTTTTTTCTGCATACAGCTGAGCAATGCTTTGTGTAAGCTTATCTAATCTATCTGCCGTCTTCTTTAAATCATCCTTTGCCCCCTGCATTGTGATCCATGGTTCGTGGATCATAAACATTGAGCCCTTTTGCATAGTGACATGGGCATTCTTGGCAGAGGTGATCAAAGTGGCAGCACTTGCAGCTAAACCCGTGACGCTTATCCTCGGCTGTATCTCCAATGATTCTAAAAAGGTTTTAATTGCAAGCCCCTCATTTGTGGATCCGCCTGGGCTGTTAATCACAACATTGAGGGCACGTGCTGTATCGTATTGAGATAATTCAAAGACAGTATTAGAATCCCCTTCTTTAAAAAAATGGGCGCCCTCTATGGCGCCACTGATATAAAGCGTATTGCTTTTCTTGTTAAATGAAATCATTCTTCATCCTCATTTTTATTTACAGGTGGTAACTCTCCCTGCTGTGGCGTGATTGCTTTTAGTGCTTCACTCTCAGCTGTGAGCTGATTGGCAATAACTTCAAAGGACAGACCTGTAAGCTCTGCTGCTTCTTTCTCTCGTGTTGAAAGTCCATTGTTGATTCTTACAACTGCTGCATTTGCTTCTTTAAGTGGATCTAATTGGCCTTGTGCATCGCCAGACCATTCGGCACGTGACCATGCCTTCTTATATGATAAATCGCTAAAAAAGTTAGGAGCACTGATGCGTCCTAGTGATACAGCCTCTGCAAGCCATTCTTCATATACAGCCTGACAGAAAGAATCGCACAGCCATTGACGGCGCATTCTGAATGCCTTCCAAGCCTCTAAAAGAGATGCACGGCTGGCGCTGTAGGATGCTGTAAAGTTCTTAACTAAAAGCTCATAAGGCAGCTCAAGTGCTGCACCTATCTGACGGCAGACAGCCTGCACAAACCCACCAAACTCGGGGTTAGGCCTACCCGGTGATCCAAAGGTGACGTTCTCCCCCTCTTGCAGGTACACCATAGAGCCATTTCCCATGCTTATCTCATTGCGCTCTTTGTCTCTGTCTCCTAAATCGTTAAAAGGAGATTGCAGACCGTCTGCGCTTTGAGTTGTTACAAAGCCTGTAAACAATCCACTGATGACGGCAGCAGTTAGCTCTGCATTGGTAAAGCGCTCTAACTGCTTTAATGCTTCCATAACAGGGGCAAGCAGTGGCACGCCTCGGCGCTGCGCCGGTCTTTCATAGTCAGGCATGATGTGCAATATATTGCGCCTGCCTGTCTTGGCACCAAATGCCGGCACCCTCTTCCATTCCTGCTGTTTGCCCATAAGATAAAAAGAACCATTAGGGTGATACTTGGCAATGTGGTAGGCCACAGGCTCGCCATAAGTGCCAAGCTCAATGCCCTGCATGATATCCACATTTGGATTAATCAGGCTGTCAGTGGGATTGCACACTCTGTCACTTTCAATGATGTATACCTTTAAGGAATATGGATTATCAGGCCTTTTTATATATGGCATGGCCACAAAGCAGTCGCCAGACATAAGGGCAGAGGCTAAAACCAAGCCCTGCATCTGATAGAAATTCATCGTGCGCCCTGCATCACATGCAGAGGATTCAGCCCATAGAGCCCATTCACGCTGTGTATTTTTCTCCCACTCCTTGGCGTCCTCAGGTGTCAGCCCTAATTTTTCATGATCAATATGAGCATTAAGGGCAAGGCCTGAACCTACGACATTGGTCCTTATGGTCTTTATCGCACCTGTGGCCAATGGCGTGCTCATGTAAAGATCTCTTGAGCGTGCTCTTAGTGTGTCAAGGTTCTGTGTTATGTCCTCATCTGCGCTTAGGGCTGATGTGCTCCATGAGGCTAAAGACTTCCTGGCATAGGATGCGCCAGAGCGTGCATACGATTTATCAAGCCGTATGGGCTTGCCGTGTGTATCTAGTATCATTTAACGATCCTCGCAGATTGCTCTGATAATACGGCGGCCTTTCCCTCCGTTTTCAAGAGAATTAAGTTTGCCCTGCCAATAATCTAGCTGTTCTCTTACTTCTTTAAGATTGGCACGTGTCAGAGTGCGCGATCCTATTTTATAGCTTTGTCCTGTTGCTATTGCTGCCTCGGCATCAAGCCACATCTTTATTCTTTCTTTTGCAAATTCAATTGTTATTCCATTAAACTCAGTCATTTTCATTTCCTTGCAGTGATCTGGCTATTGATTCAAAGTCAGGATTTAAAGCTTCCATTGCTGCACGTGCATAGACAGCACAGTCAAGCGCTTCGTTTCGCTCTCTTAGCTTTACCCACTCCATTTTTACGGCGCCTGTATCTTTATTCTTTTTAGGTCTTTGCACCTCAGCTGTAAGCTGTTTAAAGAACTCCTCATCAACGCAGTTCTCGCCTTTTGGAAAATGCATGTACATAGGCCCTGTAGTTTCAAGATCAAGGCATGAGGTCACAATGCTCTTGCCTGCATCTACACCCAGCACATAAAGGAGCGCTTTAAAGTTGCCCTGTCTTGAAGGTCGGTTGATAAAAGGTTTGTTTTCACCACCCTGGCCTTTAATTGCAACAACCCTGTAGCGCTCTCTTTGCCGTGTGTATTTATAAACTGTCTCTGTCATGACGCCGTCACCTGAGTCAATGAAAGTGGCAACTAAACGCCGTGGCTGTTTATCCTCATTAAGGAACTTTGAATGCAGAATGATGCCATCAAGCTCCTTCCATACCTCGCCCTCTAAAGGGTTGCCTATAATCTGCCGGTGAGATATGAGCCATGCTTCACGACCCACACCCCAGCCGTATATGGAGATCTCCAAACGGTCACGCTGAACGTCCACTCCTGCTGTAAGGAATAGGACAGAAGAAGAAAAGCCGTCAACAGGATAATACTCACAGCGCTTGTAAAGTTTCTCCCACTTGAGCATGGCTGTCTTGTATTCTTCAAAGGGCAGGCCAAGCCTTAGGTTATAGAAAACTCTTAAAGCTTCTTTATCTCTGTTTCTTGATGCTGTGATAAATTCTGTCACCAAGGTAGAGAGATGTACCCACGGAGACACAAGGGCATTGACGTGATAGCCCCTTATCTTGCTCTTAGCTGTTGGCTCCCATATGCCACTTTCAATCAGAGAAGGTGAGGGCTTGCCTGCGCCTCGTACCTTGGCTTTACAGTTAGGGCAGAAAAGACCTATTGTGTCTTCGTCTACCTCGCCCTTCTCATTCTTGTCCCATCGTACCTGCTCCCATTTCATAACAAAACGTTGCTCGCAGTGAGGGCACATGACTTTGAACTCTCTCTTGTCGGACAGCTCAAACTCTTTGCTTATGGTTGGCTTTGGATCATCTTCATTTTTAATGGTTGGAGTGGATACGCCTATAATTTTTCTATTGCCAAAGTTTGATGTTCTCTGTCTTGCAAGCTTAATAGGGCTACCCTCTGCCGTATTGTTAAATCTGTCTATCTCGTCCATAAGCAGAATTCTGATAGGACGTGATGCAAGCTTTGAGGTTGAGACAGCTCCGATAATGGCCAGATAGCCACCTACGAAGGTTTTATTCAGGACAGTGTTGTTACTCTGTCTTTCAATGCCTTTGGAGTCCTCCACCACAATCTCACGCAGGACAGGTGATGCCTTGATTGTTGGATCTATACGCTCCTTTGAAAAGGCTTTGGCTGTTTCATCAGTTGGCTGAATAAATAGCACAGGACTTGGCTCCTGATGAATGTAGTAGCCCATGATGTTAAGCAGCAGCTCTGACTTGCCTATCTGAGATGCAGCCATAATATAGACCTGCTCCACTCGTCTATCAGTGCAGGCGTCAAGGATTTCAGTTAAATATGGCGTTCTGCTTGATACCCATCTGCCGGGCTCTGGTGATGTAGATGCTGCTACATAACGATAGCGATCGGCCCATTGACTCCCCTTGAGTACAGGCTTAGGCGTAAAGGCTTTAAAGAAAGCCCTTGTAAGCTCTTTTTGTTTTGCGTTTACTGTTTTCATAGGTCAAGCTGCATCTTGGTCATAGCCTCGGCCAAAGCTTCTTCAAGCATGGTCTCTATCTCTCGCTCATTTCTGCCCTCAAGGCGCCCTGCATATCGCTGTGGAATTGCAAGAATTTCCTGCCTTACCTTGATAGCAATGTCCTTGAAGGTGGCTTTAACGGTTTCAATTTCCACAAGCTTGCCCTTTTCTTTATCTAAGGACAGCTGACGCTCTTCCACTTTGTAGATAGTCTCAAGGGCTTTAGCTTTATTGAGTGCCTGCGCAGGGTTTTCTTCTGCCAGGTCAAAGAGCTCATTGAGGTCAGTTTTGTAGGTTCTCTGTTTTGGTTTCTTTGGCTCTGTGGTTTTGGTGATCTTGGTTGGCTTAGTGGTTTCTTCTTTGCTGATAGCTTCCCATTCTTTCATATTGATTGTGGGGCTTAATTGTTTGTTATCATCAGCTGTCAATTTGCCTGCCTGCATTAAGCGTCTGACTTGCGTGTCTGACCTCTTAATAAGCTTGGCAAATGCTCTGACACTGATGCCATCTTGATAAACCATAGGCTAAACCGTTGCATACTTTTTTGAATGACCCTAGAGCGATATTTCGGGGGCTTGTGCATCCGCATCACCAAAACAGTGCAGAAGGACCCAAGCCATTGAAATACAAGGATTTTATTTACTTGACATTTTTAATATTCTATATTGTGGAATTATTTTGTACTATTTTATAGCACATTTATAGAGCATCTGCGATATTGTATGCACTATTGTGGAACAATATGATGATTTTTGTAGTTAAGACGCTCTATAAATGCACTATATTAATACACATAATAAATATATGCACAATATTGAAGCAAAATAAAAGCCCTCATTTGAGGGCTCTGTGCTATGGAGACTTATAGAATTGATTGGATTGCCTTAGGTATGGCCGCCTTTATGACTTCCCACGACAGCGCCACGCCAGCCTCTTGAGCCATGGACACAACTTTGTTCCATATGGCTTTATCTCTGATAGAGTCAAGCAAGTCATGCCCTTCCATTGTCAGACGTAATCCAAAATTTATATTTTCTGTATCGGTTTTTACATCTACAATTATGTGGCTTTCTTTAAGAAGATCTATATGTTCCCGTATATTTTTAGCCTGAATATATTTAGCTCTTTCCAAGGCTTCCTTTGTCTTGCAGTTCATGGCCACTGAATTAGGAAGCTCTATAGTGTTTAAATACTCTGAAAACCGATCTTCTTCTAATGCCAACAGCATTTCCTTGATTAGTATCCAATCTCTTTTCATTCTAACACCCTATTTTTAGAGGCTTATTTATGCAGTCAAAACACATAGCCAAATCGTCTATATTGGTACTTTTATAAAGATCTAATATCTGATTTAACTTCTGAGATGATATATTTAATTTTTTACAAATATCTACAGGCCTATATCGCTCCTGAATCATCAGATTACGTAACATTATTTTTATTGCCTGATGATATTTCAGTGTAATTAGGTGTGTTTTATTCTGTAGATCAACCTTCCCACCTGGCACCATCTCGCGCTCTTTGATAAGCCCATCTACCATTGTTAAAATGCAGTCTTGAGCCATTGCAATTGCGTTTTCTAGGCTTACTCCCTCGGTATAAAAAGTATCAAAGCATTTAGAACATGAGCCATCATTTTTAATTTCAACTAAAAAGATGCCGTCATTTTCTTTGATTATTGCAGGGTATGTTAAGTAATCCGATATATCCATATTTTTATTTGTGTGCTTTAAAAGCCCCATATTTAGGGGCTTAACTTATAGCAGGGACTGTTTTATAATTCCCTTCGCGGTGTTTTCGTTTATCTCTCGGTGCCTAGGAATTGGAATTATTTTTCCACTTTTTGATAACCACAGCTCATGGTTTGCACCTTGTTGATAGAACGTAGCACCGTTCTGTTTTATAAGTTTCTTTAATTTTAAAGCATTCACTCAAACCTCATATTCTTGTTAAGAGCCTATCCCTTAACTTATGGGTTTATTATACATAATTTTATGTATTATTGCAAATATTTTTATATATAATTAACACCCTATTTGCAAAGGTTTCCCCATCACAGCAAAGGCATGATATAAGGTCTCTATTTTAGTGCCCTTGTCAAAGGTCAAAATGTTGGTTACTGCCTGAGGTTTGATATTCATCAATTTGGCAAGTTTTACCTGCTTGGTTCTGGTCTCTACCATAACATTGCGCAACATAATTTTAAGAGCACTATCCACGCCAATATTCACAGCAACCATGCCTTCAGTAAGAGGTAAGGCTTTTGGCATAAAGTCCATATCTCTAAACCTAGAGTCAGCCACATCCCTTACAAACCACTGAGCCATATCATATGCCTCATCATAAGAATCACCTTGGGTTGCTCCGTAGTGCAATTCCTCGCCAGGCAACACAGAGAAACCAAGATCTTCCTGCTCAAATTTAAAACCGTATATTAAATAATCATTGATATTCATAGCTGTATACTTTAAACTTTCAGAAAAGCCCCCTTGCGAGGGCTTGTTTTTATTTTTTTATTCCAAGGTCTTTTAGCATCTTGTTAACTGTTCCATTTTTTAACTCTTTGCTATGCCTTGGAACTTCTGTTTCCTTATCTCCCAATCTCCAAACATCGTGCCTTTTTCCGTGATGGTCAAATTCTGCACCATGCTTTTTGATGAGTTTTAAGAATTCTGAAAGTTTCATAAGTCTCCATGTTAGTGTTAAGAGCCCATCCCTTAACTTCATGAGACTATTATAATAAATATTAAATACTTTGTAAAGCTTTTTTAATGTTTTTTATTAAATTATTTTTATTTTAATCGTCAAGAATGGGGTATATAATCAGCAAAAATAAAACTACAAACCATAGCATCATTTACACCCCTTGAATGAAATATAAAAACACGCAGGCAATACCTGTAAAAATGGATATAAGGGTGCAGATACTCTGTGCCCTTAAATAACCCGCCCTTCTTTGTATAACATATGAAAATGACATAATTGAATAGTCTACCCATTCAGCAAATTTTCTTAAATTAGTTAGATAACTCTCTGAATCAACACCCTCATCAAGATAGTCCAACATCCATGATGTTTTTCCAACACCATAAGGCCCAACATGAGCCTTGCCTATCCATAACGATGACAGACATAAAACCCCTAAGGTCAAAGAAATAACAGAGCTGAAGCATGATATTAAATACAAGCTGTAAATGAGCCCCTGCATATATAAATACAGCTCTGCTATCTGCGGATCTTTTAGAAATTCAACATAAACAGCTACAAGGGCAGTAATTATAGTAACACTCAGCCATAAATATGTTTTTGTCGTATTAGCCTGATAAGGATACATGGACTGAGAATAAAACTTCCAAAACTCAACACCGCGATCAATAAGTTTATTTGTCTCTGCTCTTTTCTCTGACATGTTTAAGCCCTCTGACATGATGTAGTAATTATAGCCTACATGCCAGCCTTCTGCGCCTCTGTGTATATCTTTAGAAGTCTATTATATTTTTCCGATATCAGATCGCAGTCTCTGCCAATACCTACAAGCTCCTTAAGGCTTTGTGTGTTCTTTCTAGGTGGTGGACAGGTGCAGGAGCCTGAAGCTCTATCGGCAGTGGTGGCAGGGTCGGGCAGCTGCACTTGCTTGCTGGCACTGTCGTTGTCGTTGAGCACGCTGTCAAGCACATGCTCATAAGAGCTGTTAATGTCATCAATATCTTTTTGCGCATTGGTCTGTATCTCGTTAATGCCAAAGGTCACAGCCTTGGTGGTCTCTATTGCTTTATCCTGCTGTGCTATGGTCTCTTTTAAAAGTTTAATTTCAAGCTCTTTTATTTCAAGCTTATATTTATCCGATGCCACGCTGTAGCCCATAAAATAGGCGCCCACAGCTAAAAGAGCCACGGCTATGAATTTGCTGTTTGAAACAATAAAGCCAAGCATAGAGCATCCAACTATCTAAACGCCAAAGAATAGGCTATTGAAAACAAAATCGCACTAAAACCAAATATCACTGAAATAAGGGCACACATTAGTATTTTTTGAAATAATGGCGACTTTTCAAAGAGCATAAATATCTCCTTTAATTGCTTTATTAAAAAATGCGAATTATCTTTTCTATTAGCAACAATAAACAATAAAAAAATAATATTACTGCTATGCCTGCTAGTGATAATTGTGTTATTTTTTCAGCCAAACCTTTCATATTCTTAAGTATCACCAAAATTAGGCAAGCTATTGATGTTATCAATTCACTTGCAGAAACATCAAATTCCAATTAAAATGTCTCCTATATCACATGTAAAAACCCCTAGGGACGCCAATCCAACTAGGGGTTTAATTTTTTACCAAAGATATAATTAAATCCGAAGTAAGCCAAAGCATAAAGGACGTGGTTAAGCCAACAATACAAAGACATAACACAATAAAAAAGATCCACGCTCTTGCTGTTATCTTTTCAGTAAACAGTAGCATTTTCATAAACCCTTTTAACCCTTTAATTGATATTGATAAATTATCAAACATGCAATATAATATCCTCTATTAGCCTAATAGAAACCCCTAGGAGTTACAGCTCAACTAGGGGTTTAATTTTATATAAATATCTTGATCCATCTTTCAACAGTAATAGCCAAACAGTATAAACAAGCAATATATACAGCCAGTCTTACGCCCCATCTAATATAGACATCGTCTCTACCCTATAAACAAATTTTTATCTTGCTTTGATCCTGTGCACCACTCAGGATCTTTTCCCTTCCTATAACTTCTATTTAATACCCAAGCTGATTGGTGCAGACTATAAGCACATAATTAAGCGAGGGTTACTTATGACAATTAAAACCAGATGTTCTACCAGCAAAAGACCAGACTGTCTATATTTTATTCTTCATCGCTTTATAGAGTACTGCGTCTCATGCATGAGAAATAAGCAACGTATAGTCAGAGTCCGTTTCTATAACTATCTAAGAGATCAAAAGCTCTTCACTGTAGGTAAGGCTCCAACCTGGATGGATAAACTCTATTACAGGCATGAGGAGTTCATTATTAAAACAACTGATGCTGTGTATGCAGGTCTGCTAGGACCTGTAGAGTTTGAGCAGGCTATAAAAGAGTACATTAGTATTTATCTTGGAGTAGATATGGATGAGATTAATAAGGCGCAGGCTGTAACTGTTATAGATAACTCAGACTTTAACAGCTACATGATAAAGAAACCAAAAAACAGGCTGCCAGTTATTACTACAGCTACATCTGAGAGTTCAGGATCGGATGGCTATATTGCATGCTGCGATTCTAAATCTGCCCCTCTAGGCACTAATAAGAGTACAGCAGATGCATCTCTTGAGATAAGCATAGGATCTTTTGATTTTAGGATTAAAAATAAAGATGGAGCCTCACTTTTTTGTGACGTGGTAACTATGATGCGCACCGGAGGGTTACTGAAATGAGATTTTTTGAAACTGGGGAAATATATTATTGCTCTGCGCCTGTAGACTGGCGTATGAGGATGAGATCTTTAAGCTCATATTCATCAGCTCTGCTTGGCATCAATATAAGGGATAAAGACTGCTATGTCATATTTCGCAACAGACATGGCAATGCCCTTAGAGCTCTGCACTACAGACAGGGGCAGATGATGATGCTTGAGGCAGCACTCGATGAGGACAGGGCCAAATATCCTATGGTCAGAATAGAAAATGGCAAAGCAGTATTCACTCTAAGCCGAGAGGAGCTGGCCTGTCTCTTTAATCGAGGTGTTGGTGCTGTTACTACCTCGAGGTAGCAACAGCTGCCTATGCTCTATTCTGTCTTAAGCTCAAATGTGCGCGCTGCACATTCAGGGCTCAGCCACGGTATCAGATGCGCTGGCAACTCAATATCAGCATAGAGCTCAGGTTTGTTGTAGTCATCTCTATTGCTTTTCGGGTTCGATTTAAGCTCTCTGGCATTAAATGCAGCTACACGAGCTTTAGTAACTCCCTGAATCATGACATAAGATGCCACATTCTGCAGAAATTTTATTGGATCAGATATACCACAGCGGTTTATAGTATGCACACAACTGAGTATTCTGCTGATAGCAACACCACTGTCATGGGAATGAATAAAGAGTTTGGCATTACGGGCTGCTGCTACAGATTTAGCACAATGCTCAGCCTCCATGCTTGTAGTATCAAGCATGCCATGCTCGATAAAAGCATTAAACTCCTGGGCATTGTTCATAAAATACACCACAGGTGTAGAAACATTGCTGATACGCTGAGCCTTTTCATAGCGTTTCTTTTTCTTTACTGCATAGACTGTGGCAAGACTGGTAAAGAGTGTATTCACATCCTGCATCAGCTCTTTACTGTATGCATTACGGTAGCGCTGTCTTATAGAGGAATAATCAGAGCCCTGATCTTTAGTCTGTATATATTCATTGTAGGCACATTTTTCTACATCAAACACCTGTTTGAGTTTGCCATAAATAATGTGCAGTACCAGCATAGCCTGGTTTTCATCCTGCAGGTCATAGCCATTCTTTTCTATATTTTCAAAGACACTGTCAATATCAATAGCTTTACATGCAGCAGTGTTGTAATAAAGCTCAATACTGCGTCTTATCTTGGTCATAAGATGACCAAGACAGGACTGATGTCTGATATTGTTATCCTGAGCAAATGTACCATATGTGGCAAATGCATCTGTAGTAATGCCGGATAATGCAGAGTCACAACCTATGAACTGCTGTATAAAATCCTTTGTTTTAGAGCGTGAACCTGACGGACCAAAAAGAATAAGTGGAGCATCAGGTAGAGAGCTGCAGGCTATAGGCACATATTCAGTGGTAGCGCCTTTACCTTTTATAACATGGGTAAACTTGGTCTCATCAAATTGCAGAGTATTACACTTGCACAGCTCCTGTGTAATAGCCTTTTCAAGCGGAATGAGCAGATATGAGAATGTAATAAGGCTGGAGTATAAAGTACTGTTTCCAAGCTGCATACCTTTGACAAAGGCCTTTTTAAAGCTGTTGACAGCAAAACCCATAGACATCATAAGGGCCATGAGAGTTATTACATTCATGCTAATAGAGCGACCTGGTAGCAAAGGCAGTGCTCCTGTGTATATGGTATCAATAAAGCCACAGGTCTTGCATTCAGCTTTCACCACAGGGGTTACTATCTTATACACACCATTATTCTTATCTACAAAACCAGTGGCGGCCAGACTGTCTAAAATCTCTGAGGCGTCTTTATTGATAACCTCAATATTGGTCGAGCCACAGTTAGGACAGATACGATCTTTTAAAATCTCCTCAACAGATTTTGCGCTCTTGTCTTCAACTGTATTTAGGTTGCTGGCTTTGCTCTTTTGTTTGCCATTGCTCTTACCACTCCTTGCAGGTGGGCAAGGTGTCTTATGCTCCCTGGACATGGCAGAGGCAAGCTCATTATTGCTATTAACAAGCTTATTAAATCTATTAATACCATTAACGATAGAGTTTTTGGTATCCATAATCTTTTTAGATATAGCAAGACCTTTAGCCTTTTCAGACTCAACCTGCTCATGTATCTGCTCTTTTGCAGGTAATGAATCAGAATACTCATCTCCATCGGCAGCATTGGCATGCATATCTCCTGTAGAGGCCACATTTGCTTTTACATCATCTCCTGATGCAGAGCTGGAGGCAGTTGGTTTGATTTTAGGAACAGCAAAGAACTTATGTGCAAATAAAAATTCTTTTAATTCTGCATTGCTTGTCACCAGCTCACATAAGATTTGGAAAAGCTCAATTAAAAGCTCAGAGTTATCGCTGACACCACAGATTCTGTCGTACACATGTGCAGGAGCAACAACAGCAAGTTGCTTGACAAGAGCGTGGACAGAGGCTCTGTTAATCATTAGGTATCTAGGAATGTCATTTTTCAGTATGTGGTATTCCTGATTCATCTGCTGGATCTGCAACTCCTGCTCTTTATTTTTCTGCTTGGTTTTTTCAAGCTCTTTTTGAAGAAGTTGTATCTGAAGTTTGAGCTCTTGCTCTACTGCTTTTGACATGACATAATCCCTTTAAAACTATGCTCTAATTATACCATACAACAGGTGTAAAAAACCTTTATTTTTTCTATATATTTCCTTATATATCAAGCAGTTACATGCAAAATCTAGCATCAAAAACATGCAAAATCAGCCTCAAAAAATGATAATAATATGACTACTTAAGTAAAATAAAGGATAACAGAAATGCCATACTGAAATGCCACATAAGTCCAATGATGAGTGGGGGTGATTTAACCCCCATCAATCTGGCGTTTCATGAGGCTATGAGGTAACAATGGCAGATTTGATGGATTTTATCCTTTGAAGGGGCGGAAGATTAGGTACGTCTGACAGATGGGGGTGGATTCACCCCCCCCATACTCATTTGGCATAGACAGCGGCGCAATCAAAAATATTTTTTCTGGGGCTTCGCCCCAGACCCCAGACACCTAAAGGTGTAAGACCATGGTTTTAAGTGATGTCGGCTTATTGTCTTTTATATTTTTGAGTTTGTTTATAGGGTAGAGACTAGACATCTTGCATAAACGCCTCATAAAGCTTTAAAAAAATCTCATGTCTATTAAACATGTGATATAATTATCTCCTGTGTTTACAATTTAAAACCCCTAGGAGCTCCCAACTCAACTAGGGGTTTAATTTTTTCAGACAATAAAAAAGCACCCATGTGGGTGCCATCTTCATTTTTTTATTGTTAGTCTTGATCGTTTTGTTTTGTGTTTTGTAAAAGTCTAGTTCTACCAACACCTGCTATATATCCACATCCAATCATAACTATTGCTTTTATTATCTCTTTAACAATATCATCTTTTTCAAGAACAAGAGACACAATTATTACCGCTGAAATTAATAATGTAATAAAGGCATAAAATTTATATTTGGAGTTGTTTAACGCGATCTTTGTATCTGAGTTTTTTACATTTGCTTGTAACTGTGCATCAATTGATGCCTTTGCAAGCTCATGCTGCATCTCAAGGCTTCTTTTTTGAACTATCAGCTCTTCTGCCTTATTCTTAACCTCTAGTTTTTGGCACTCAACCAACTCTTTTATGATAGTCAAGTCTCTATCATTTAAATCATTAGATTTTATGGATTGCATTTATTTAAGCACCATAGTCTTATATGAAACTTCAAAACTACCAAAGTCACCTACTTTACCAATAACAGGAGGAATGAAACGAGATGATTTGATATTTGAGCCATTCTCTTTCATTGTTTTTATGAATTCTGATGCAGAAAGCTGTTCTTGTAAAACAGGTTTATAAATCTTAGTGTTTTTGTTCATTTTAAGGCCACCAACTCGTTTATTCTTTATTCTTAATTATATATTGAGATATTTCAAATGCAATCCTTTTGTTAAAAGCACCCATATGGATGCTCTCAAGACATCAGCATTCTATTGAAAGAGGTCTACCAATAAGCTCAAATATTTCACCTAAACTTTCTAATTTGGTGGCTCTATCAAAATTTAAAAAGCGTGCCACTTTTTGTGGAGAATAACCTAACTTTTTTGCCACATCCGAGAGTCTCCATCGCTCTTCTAGCATTGCATTTCTAAGCATAAACTTTAAGGCTAGATCATATGGCACGCAAATATCAACATCTCCATCTTCATGGCTACCACTTGATGGGATTGGCTCCTTTCCTGCAAGATATTCGGCACTGTCATATATAACACTAAAGGCCATATCTAAAGCCTCTTCATAAGTTTCACCACTTGTAGCCCATTGACCACCTTCATATCTAACAAATACGGCATAGGTATTTGTGTCGGCGTCATGCTCAATACGTGCAGGATATTTTAAAAAATCAGATATATTCATATTAATCTAGTGACTGCCAAACAGGCCCCCATGAGAGGGCCTTACTTTACTTAAGATTTAGATCTGATAGGATCTTTCTTAAGGTGCCTGAGGGTACTTCCTGTTGGTTGTGTCTTGAAACCTGGGTTATGTTTCCGTTTAAGCCCCATATTTCATGATTTCCACCATTTCGTACCAAGATGGCGCCTTTCTTTCTTAAGTATCGTTTAAGTTCGGCATATTTCACTTAGCCTCCGATTTATATTAAGGGCCAATCCCTTAACTTCTGATATTATTATACCATATTTATATCGGAAAAGCGTTAAATATTTATCTTTTTATAGTGTAAATTTAAGCTATAAAGTAATTACTTTAAAATTTTAAATGACTTTAGCACATAAACGATTGATGCAATTCCACACGCCCATAAAGCAAACATAATGCTCATGACTAATGCTGTTCCTAAAACTGTCATCTCTTCCATAAATAACACTAAGTAAATAAAAGCGTTTTTAAAATAATAATTCTTTAACCATCACAAGCATAGTTATTAGAAAAAAGGCTTCTATTGTCCAAAAGGCAATAATTTTATATTTTCTATCAAGGGTGTTATCGTTTTTCATTTTCAACAATCCAATAAAAGCCAACACCACGCATATTAACCATGGTGGCAATTTATAAATCTCATTAAACATATGATATAATCAATCAAAATCAACGTATGTTAAGGCACCTTCTATGGGTGCCTATTTTTATTTAATAAAACTTATGCCTAAACATACAATAGCAAAAGGCACGCTAAGGATCGTTAATAAGATCGCTACCTTATAACAGCCACTCCAAAAAGCACCTCTAAACAGCATAGATAATTCCTTAAATTGTTTTATATCTACCTTAAAAATCATGTTATAATTAGCCTACTGTATATAATGATTAAGGCACCTCAATAGGGTGCCTATTTTTTTGGCCATATTTTGTACCCATAAAAAAAGACCTCCATTTTTGTGAAGGTCTCTTTCTTTAATCTGTATTACAGATATTGCACTAACCTAAAGCCTAACCTAAATATTTAAAAGCAGATATGTATCGGATACTATCAAAAAATGTTCTTGATTTATCTGTAAATATAAAAGGAATTATTGAGAGCAATAAGGCCATTGTTAATAAAAGCATGCTCACAATTAAAACAGTTATCATTAAAACCGGTCTTCTTTGGACGGCAGTCTTATACAGATTATAAATATAAGTCTTATGCTCTATATCTTTAAGCATAGGATGGTCTTTTATCTCTGATGATCCCTTACCTTTTACAAAAACTGAAATTGGTAAAAAAACAGGGATAAGAATTAAAGATCTTAATGAAGGTATAGTTTTATACTCCCAGTACACAAAGTCTTTAAACTTATCATCAACATCAGAGTCAAGGATCTTATCAAGATATGCAGAGGCAAGCTTCTGATGCTTTAATGAGGCATTTAGGCATATGGTTCTATAAAAAAAGAAAAATGTAGCGCCTAACACCGCATATATCAGATTTATATAAACATCCATAAAACACCAACCTCAATTTGTTGATGATATTTTACGATGCCTTTAGCTTAAAAATAAAGCCCTTTCAGCTTCTCGGCGTAAGGTCAGACCTTTCAACACCTGCCCCAGACTCTTGTTCCATCTTGGAAATTCATCAGCTGCGCCTTGGATATCATTTAGGCCAAGCTTTCTTAAAAGCGTGCTTGATGCAAGATTACCGATGCCAAGGTTATAGGCAAAGCTCACAAGGGCATCAAATTGATTCTGATTGACTTCAATGTTTTTCTGCTGTAAAAGGACAGAGACACCCTGCTCAAAACGCTCAAGGTCAATCTTCAACAGCTCATTAGCTGCCTCTTGAGTGATCACATTGCCTTCTTTCACATCTGGGCCGGTATGACCATATCCAATGGTCCACACTCCTGCGGGGCACTTATAGGCCCTTGTTCTTAATCCTTCAAATTCTTTAATCAAAGAAATGCATGCACTTGATGCCTTCATACTATTTTCCCTTTTAAAAATTAAACAAATAACTTAAAAAGCCAATGACACAAGCTGAGCCAAGGCATGTAAGCAAATATTCCATTTAGGCTAATCTCACTAGTTGAAGTCCTGTATTCTCATTCTCAATGGCACAGTAACCCTCGCGCTCAATAGCATCGTTAAGGGTTTCAATGTTCAATGGGCTGACCTTGGCAAAGGTAAAGGGCAGATAATCTTCACCCTTAAAGTATGCTCGCCGTGCAAAGGCCCTCTTAATATGTTTCATTGACACCTGCCCTTCTAAGTCTACGACCCAGCGCAGAAATTGATCAGCAGCTGCATCAAAAGAGCCATACTTGATAAGCTCAATCAGGCTATGAGGCCTAAAATCAGCAAGTTTAAAGACATCATCAGTTAAAAGATCGATCAATGCATCATAGTGCCTTTGCTCTACCTTATACCCCTGCAGCCACTTGCCAAGCCTAAAGCACTCGTAGTAAAGGTCAGCTCTCCAAACTTTGAAGATCTTTTTATCGTCCCAGGTGCTATTCTGAGTGAAAGGCTCAATATCTTGGTTGGTGTGATTAAGTCCGATTTTTAGAACGTTATCAGCAGGGTCGGTAAAGGCTGTTCTTGATACTTTGTAAAAATATGTCTGAAATCTTGCTAAATTGATTGACGGCTTTAATAGGTTAACATTCTCCATCAGTTCCTCTTATCAAGTGGCATAGGAGGTTCAGGCACCTGATATCCTCCTGTGCTTGAATTCATTTTGCCGGATGTGCCTGGCGTCCTCTGCTGTGCTGTCTGACTTTTAATTTTTATATCCTCAGCTACGGTCTGGCTCATAACCGGTACTCTTTGAGAGATGACAGTGTGAAAGACTTTAGAGGTCAGCATGATGATAGACTCTGTACCCATAGCGCCAAAGGCTGCGCCTATGAATGGTATCAGCTCAGGCTTGATGTCAAAGTATTCTAATGCGGGCACGACAAAGACAAGAAGCAGCAGGGCGCACATGAAATTAGATATAGCCCTTTCAAAGCGTGGCTTTTTCTCGCCTGAGGTGTAATCCCTATATCCTTTGACAGCCCATGCAGCAAAAAGGCCGAAGGTTGTATAGACTTCAACGGAGTGCTCGGCGGCCCATATGTAGAACCTTTCCATTTTGGACCTCCAGAAACAAAAAAAAAGCCGTGACTTTGGATCACAGCTTGGAGTTTAATGCATAAGTTATAAAATTTTTTCAAATTCCCTACGGGCGCAACGCGACGCGGGGACCATGTTGTCAATATACCCTTTTACGTACACATGCGCAATAGCGCTATAAAATAAAATTGATAAGGTTTATCATCTATGAATTAAATTATTGATATTTAAAGAAATTTAATTAAAAATAGCGTTGAAAAAATATAGATAATTTATGCATCTTTTATGCATCTTTTATGCAAAGTTCTTATTTTTTGCAATTTTGACCCTTGCCTAAGCAACACAACGCTGCCTTATTTTTTCAATAAACAGAGCCAATAATTCTGATGCATTGCGATCTTCAAGATAATAACCTTCACGCTTAAAAGCTTTGCGCATATATGACAGCGATGTTAAATCTTCTATGTTGTAATTATTGATGTATATTTCTTTAAAGAGCTTATAGCCAAGCTCATCATGAAAGCGCACAATGCTGACTTTGTTATCAATAAACAACCCTATCTCATCTGTAATATATAAAACATTGCGCTTCCCCTCTGCTATCTCACCCTCACTGCCCTTGATTCCAAGGAAGGTCACATACTTAGGGTTATCAAGGCCAATACGGGACCATATAGCATACTGACTCAACAGGTGCCTAAACTCTGTATGTCTGCCATTGCAGTCTTTCACTCTGGCTATGTCTCTTACATCTGCAATTGTCATGTAGCGCATTGTCTGCCCTTAAATACGGACTAAAAATTTATTAAAGCTTTGATAATTAAAAATACAGCAAATGCAAAACACGCTGTAATAAAAAATAAAGCAAATATACCCGGCATTTTAAAACTAAAGTTTCTTTGAATCTTTATACAACAAATAGGCAATAACACCTAAAACAATAGCCAATGAAAACAGGCTAAACATAGCTACAATCAATCCTGGCATTTTATATCTCCATGTTTCTATAATGCAATTATATAACGTATTTTATAAAATCCAATCAGCCAAAGGATCACTCTCTGACTTTGGCCATATCGCAAGAGTACATGATCCAGGTGGCAGCACTCCCTGCCTTTTTACAATGAGGTCACAGACTTGGCTATCATCATTCCACACCCCTGCCAAGGTCAATGTGTCCTGCAAGGCTTTAAGGTAATTGTCTAAGTCTCTGCGGGCATTGTCAGGAAAATAAAAATCAATGTAAAGATAGACATCACAGCTAAAAGGCTCAAACCCCTCAGGCAGCTGCTTTAAAATTCTTTTGCGCTCTCTGTACTTCCAATCATTCCATGCTGTCTTATGCTTGATATTGCCAAGCTTCTGATTTAGTGACGGTGGCATGGTCAGCTGAAGTATTAGCATAGGTACTCCTTATATCGCTCGCAGGTACGCTCTATAAAATATCGCTCATATAGTTCTATAACACTGCTCTGCATAGTTGTATTAATTCCCTTGGACGCCAGCACGCCCATAAGGTGTAATTTGTACGGTTCGTAAATCTGTTCAAAGGCCAGGGCGTGCAGCTGCATGACTTCCATGTCTTTAACCTGCTGCATCTCTTTAACTGCTTGCACCAAGGGCTGTGCCTGCGCTGTCTGTGGTAATCGTCTGATTGTTTGCCCATCATAGAAGTCACATAGGGCACGCAGGATAATCTCATCGCCCACATCAATGAGAAAAGAGTAAATCCTGTTATGGTTGTGTAGCACATCATAAGCGATTACAGCCTTAACCTTCTGCACAGCGTCATTAAAGCCATAGTTGAATACAAGCGCTCCCTTTAGCGCATGCTCCTGTATCGTATTGCAGTAGGCTACCTTGATGCGGGTTATCTTATCTGCATCTAGCTCAGGTAAATCAGAAGGTGAGACTTGGACGATAAATGTGGTATCAGGATATTCACTGTAAAGCTTCTCATGCTCTGGATAGGCGCCAAAGACAACGCTCAAGTCTTTTTTAATCTCAAGGTCAAACTTCCTGCCATCATCACATACAACAGAGGGGCCAAGGTGAAGAGGCAGCTCTTGCTTAACCTCAAAAGGCGCCCTAAAGAAAATCTTACAGCCCTTTTTGCCTGAGGTCGTGAACAGCTGAGGTACAAGGTCGGCACGATTGATGCGTCTTATAAAATCATCGGTAAAGTCAGAGCTCGGAAAGTCTAAATCAAAGGCACACAGCTGTGTATTATCAAGCCTTAAGGTCAGACTGTTGGCTTTGCCGTTGTCCAAATTCAACATACACCACTCAAGCAGCTGCGCCCTATCAACACCCTTCCACTTGTGCAGGTTTGGAAGCTTGCCTCGTGAGCCAATAACATCAAAGCCCCGAGAATAGAGCCCCTGCGCCACGTTCTTTAATGCCAAAGGCAAAGATGCAGCAGTGACCCCAGCCTCTTCCATTGAGATCATAATTCACCATCCCCCACCATATAAGCCACCTCAAGATCCATATCATCAGCACTCTTAGGCTCAACACCTGGCGCTATTTCATAGCCCTCATCTCGTGGAGTGAACTCATCAAGTACATTATCAGCACTAATTGAAGGCTTAACTGTGGCAACACTTTGATCAAAGATTTTAGAATTTGAATAAGAGCCATCAAGCACATGAAAACCACCGCCTGTGGTTCTTGTAAGCTCAAAATGCACTGATGTTGATGCATAGCGTGACTTGGCCACCACCATTTTAAAGTTTGACTTTTCATCATCCTTAAACAGAATAAGGGCAAGAGCGACATCACGCACAACACCCGAGGATCCTGCAATGTCATAAAGGGTCGGCTCTTTTTTCTTTTTGCCCTTGTCAAACTGTGGCTTGGTCAGCTGAGTCAGAACAAGAATGGCAGTATCACTATCCTGCGCCAGGGCTACAAGCTGACGCATAACATCGGAAATCTGCTCCCACTGCTCGCCCCTTTTATATCTGTCGTTTTCAATAATTTGCAGATAGTCAATGACAATCAGATCTACATCGCCTATAAACTTGGCACTGTCTACACTGCTCTTGATATCATTGATAGACATTGAGCGCCCACCGATGATTTTTAAATTGTTGTTCAGATCGTAGGCCTGATTAAACTCATTAAAAGCTTTATGTGGAAAGCCGTGCTCCTTAACCATCTTCTCGGTCACTTTCATCTTGACCATAAAAAGGCGCTGTGCGATTGAATCCACACTCATCTCGGCGGTGAAAAATAAAACGCGCTTATTGTTGTCAATGGCACGCAGGGCAGACTCAATGCCAAAGTAGGTCTTACCCACACCTGTATGTGCTGCCAATATGGAGACCTCGCCACGTCTGTAACCATAGACTTGATTATCAATGCTCTGATAGCCTGTTGATATATACAGGTGGTTAAAGACATCAGGATCGCTTATATCATTAAGGGCAGAGTTACAGCTTTTTAAAACCTCATCTCTTTCTTTGAGCTCTTTAAGTCCTGTATTGGAGCCAAGGCACATCATGGCCTGATTGGTTAGATCTTTCATATCTGAGGCACTGCCCTCAAGTGCTGCTTTGATATTGGCCTTTGATATATTGATAATCTGCAATCTTGATGCCTTGTCTATCATCTGCTCCATCTGTTCGCACAGCGTGTCAAAGGTCACAGGAGAGGATGCGCTTGTTACAGCCTTAAACAGCTCATCAGACACATTAAACTTGTGCAGGGTCTGCCTAAACTCTTTGAGGACAAAGATGCTGTGAGTCTTGGTATGTTCATACAGGGCCTTGAATATGCCCACATGTTCCACAGGAATTTTTTTAATGCTGTTTTTATAGCGTGAGATGAATTTACTTCTGTCCTCGGCTGTGCAATACATAATCAAATTTGCTATAATCAAAGAGCTTAAGTTTTTGATGCTGTCATAGAGTGTCATCTCTGTCGCTTCTGATGACTTAAGCTCTACAGCAGCATCATCCACTTTTGATTTGTTTGAGAATACTTGTCCCTGGCGCATTGAGAAACCTCTCTCCTGCGCCTTTTTAATAAGCACGCCTATCCCTATTCCCTGATTATCTTTATAAAACAAACTCTTCTCATGTTTAGCAGCAGCTGCATCATGCTTATCACTCTTTGATGCCCATGAGACGCATCTGTTAAAGACATCACCGTCACCAGGGAAGGCATTCCCCAGCGCACGGAAGACGTCCACCCACTCATCACGCTCACTTGGTTCAAAGTAGTTTAAAAGCTCTGCCACCTGTGCTTTATCAAAATTCATTATTCACCCTCCTTAAAAATAGCATCCAAGGTTTCATCTAAAGTCACGGCAGGCAGCTTAAACTGCGTATATGCTTTGTTAAAGACGCCCCATATACTTGCAAAGTAATCAAGCATTTCCTTATCTGAGGCATTGAGAAAGACATCCTCGTTTTTTGTAAATTTAAAGAGATCTCTCCATGTGTCATGCATATCGTTGTGATACCTGAAGCGATACAGGCAGAAATGTATAAACCATGCATTGATAATGATGATTAGCTCTTTGGTGCCTATGTACTTTTTGGCAATAATGTCATAACCGCTAAAGTCATAGCCCTCACGGCAGTGGCGTCTTATTTTTCTCAAAGCTTTATCATCAAAGGCAAAGTAATGAGCCTCAGCCCATGTAGGTGTAAGTTTCATTTTTTCATCTTTCTGAAACAGCCACTTTTGCAACATCAGGCGATCAAAGAGTCTGCCAAAGGTTTCAATGTAGTTATCCTCACCGTCTCTGTACTTTCTAAATAAGATTTTGCAGTTATTAAGAATCACTGTTTGAAAGTAATCAAGAAAGTGAACGCCCTTGGATGGGTCGTAATGACCAAGAGCATAGTCAAGCACGGGCTCAAGATTAAATTCACACCTGCCTGCATGATCGTGATAAAAGTACTTGCAACATAAGAGCTCTCTGGCCCACTCTTTGATATTTGTATAAATCCAATCAGTCAGAGCTTCATAAGGCCCACCATCAAAAGGGATAGTCTTTTTAGCCTCTGCCAAATCACAACGAAATACATCCTTGTCTTTGAACAATTGGTCTAAATTATTTTTATAAAATTTGAGTAAAAACCTTTCTATATATATTCTTAGGTTTCTTAGGTTTCTTAGGTTATTAGTTGTACACGCCTTGTGTACATTGACGTCACACTGTGTGTACATTGAGGTGTCAGAGTGTGTACAACTAGAAGTAACATCTTGTGTACGACTAGATGTATCTGTATGAGTACAACTAGTTGTACACGCCTTGTGTACATTGACGTCATCGGTCTTACAGGCTAAAAGTTCCCAGTTAGGCGTAATCACTCTAGATCCGTGCATGTGTAAACCTGTACGAGACACTTTGATCAAATCTCCACTTTTTAACACCTGAAGCGCTCTTGCAATTTGAGTGCGATACAGAGGAAAAGGGATCATCTCTTGAATTTTTGCATCCGAAAGGACACAGTGCCCTTTTTTCTTTGCCATGTGACAAGCTTTACCTAAAATGAATAACGCTAACAGCTCCGAGACTCCACATTTTTTAAATATGCCTTTTAAGCTGTTAGGGATTAAAAAAGTTTCAGCATTAAAATTATCAACTGCCCCCATCACTGTACCTCAATAATTTTTACCTTTGGATAAACAATGAGAGAACCGTCCGATCTTTGTGTCGCATATTCTGCTATTCCTTTATCCTTGAGCCTGCTTAATGTTTGAAAAAGAGCAGGCCTTGAAATTTTGAACTTAAATAAAAGATCATCTATTGAGACAAACTGATTTTTTGATAGCCCTTGAAAGAACAGAATTAATTCACATTCTCGTTTAGAAATAGAAAAAGAACGCATATATACTCTCCAAAGAAATATAATATAACTGATATTAGCATATTATATGACTTAATAAATATAAAATCTTCACCTAACAATAAAAAATATGCTTGAGACCATAAAAAACATTGAATATATGCGCTTTTCTTCCTATACTTTAAAAGTTACATATTAAGAGAGGACAATAGAATGAAGCGACGATCAAAATACTCACATTTAAGTGATAAAGAATTGGGACAAAAAATAAGGCTTTTAAGACATAGCTCAGGGCTCTTACAGTCTAACTTCTGCACAGCCATGGAGATATCTCAATCTAGACTATCTCGCATTGAGAATGGACAAGCTAGACCATCGGATCAACAAGTTGACGCTCTGCTTGAATATACAAACACGCCACCAGATTTTTTTGAATTAAACTCTCCAAAGGTTGCAGGAACTGCCAGTGCTGGCTTTCCAACAGATCGCTATCCTGACGATCTAGGCACTCTGTCGGACATTGTTCCAACTCATGAGCACATCTTTATTGTGCAGGTTTCAGGCTACAGCATGGAGCCAACCATCAACAATGGAGACTTTGTTATTGTTGACTCTTTACAGAAAGATCCTCAGGATCTGCGCAATCAGATAGTATGCGCAAGAGTAGAAGATGAAGAGCACGTAATTAAGCGCCTTGTATATGAAACAGGCTGTTATTATCTTAAATCTGACAACCCTCAATTCCCTTTAATTCCTGTCCGCGCTGATACAGAGATTGAAGGCAAAGTCACAAACATCATTAAAAAACTTTAATTGTCTTTTTTTTAGCCCCCTTGCTGGGGCTTTTTTTTGCCCTAATTCCCTACAATTCCCTCCTGCTTCTTCAAATATGCACCATGGCAAACACTTGTCGCATAAAAATTACCCTATTTATCATACAGATATGCAATAAATCTGCATAAAATATTTAAAATAACTCATATATATCTTTATTTTTTCTATATTAAACATATAATATGATCAAATTCATCATAAAGAGGAAATATATGACCGAAAGCACTACATTATTAACATTTGCCCCTAATTCAACTTTAAAACTAAGACGCAGGATAGTTATTGAAAAGGTGAAGGCGCTTTTAAGCAACAAAGAAAAAGAGGCTGTTATCAACGAATACAAAGCCTTAATTGATGAACTAGCACAAATTGATGATAGAGAAAAATCCAATGACCAAAGAATTTAAACACTGGATGAGTGAATCAATGAACAAAGAGGCTTTCTTGTTTGCCCTTATTTCAACAGTTCTATTTTTTGCAGTGGCAACACTGTTTGACTTTTTGGAGATTTTTTAATGACTGACTTACCAATAATTGAGGGTCTTACCTATGAGCAGGCAGGCGACATTCATGATAAGCGCACAGCCAAAATCAACCAAATGATCGCAGATAAAGGCCTTACAGGCTATGACAAATGGCTTGCAGAGCGTCAGTGCGGTCTTGGTGGCTCTGATGTGGCTGTAATCCTTGGCCTTAGCAAATACAAGAGCCCTTATGAGCTTTGGCTTGAAAAGACAGGACGTGCAGAGCCTTTCAAGGGCAATGATGCCACACACTGGGGTCAGAGACTTGAGGACGTTATAGCAGAAGAATACGCAGAGCGCACAGGCATGATGCTACACACCTGTCCGACTCTGAATGATAACACATGTTTTTGGCTGTTCGGCTCTCCTGATCGCATTGTAACAACCAAGGAGAATCCAAACTCACCTGTATCTATTTTAGAAATAAAAACAACAAGGCGCAACACAGCTACTAACGAGATAGACGACAACGGAGACACCGTCATGCTGTGGGGCCCTGGCAACAAGTACATAAATGGCAAGCTTGCCGTGCAGGATTCTCAAGTCCCTATGGAGTACATCTTACAAGTTCACGTGTATATGCTCCTTACCGGTGTCAGAACCTGTGACCTTGCTGTCCTAATGCAGACCTCTGACTATCGTGTCTATACCATTGACTTTGATCTAGAGGTAGCTGTTGAACTCCATAGGAACACATATGAGTGGTGGGTTAAGCATGTTCTTCTAGATCAGGAGCCTCCAAAGACTATCAAGGATCTAAAGAATGCAGAGCACTCAAGTGACTATGCTCAGGTAGATGCAGACATTAAAAACGCTGTCATTAGCTACAGAGAGATTAAGGACCAAATAAAGGCACTTGAAAAGCAGGCAGACACACTGCAAGAGAAGATAGTCACAGCTATCGGAGAAAACGAAGGCATTCAAGATGCAAACGGTGCCGTCCTGGCTACCTACAAGCTTCAAAAGGGCAGAATCTCAATCAATAAAGATCTCTTAGAGATTGAGCACCCAGAGCTATATGCCCGCTATAGAGTTCAGGGCGCAAATTTCAGAGTTTTAAGAACAAAAGCAATTAATTAAAAAGGAATATAAAAATGGCAGATTTTAACGTATCAAACTTCAATACAAGACCAACCGTTGTGGGCGCACAGCCCACTTCTAATGGCTTTAACAGCTTTCAGCCACAGCAGGCCCCACAGGTTCAGCCTATGCAGGCCTTTCAGCCACAGCCACAGATGACACCGCAGATGATGCAGTCAAATGCTTTTATCCCTTCTGCCCCTCCTGTTCCTGTGCCTCCTGCTCCAATGGTGCCAAGTGCTGAGACTCTTGCCCATGACTTTGGCCATGTTGAGTCTGATACCTCTGTAGCTATGGCAATGGAAGAGGCTGGCAGAAAGGTGGTAAATGGCTTTAATGTACTGCCTAAGACCATCAATGATGCTAGAGAGTACGCCAAGTATTTAAGTTTTTCTTTACTAGTGCCTGCTGCACTGCGCTCAACCGATACAGTAGATCATAGTGTTGATGTTTTTCTGATCATAGCTGCAGGTCAGCGTTTTGACCTGTCTCCTGAGATGGCCCTAAGAGCCTTCTATGTAGCGAACGGCCGTGTAGATATGTTTGTCAAAGCCAAGGCCGGTATCTGCATCAAGTACGGCTCATGGTCTTATAAGGTAGAGCAGCAGCCTGGCTACTATGGTGTGACTTATTCAGGCTACAGAAAAGACAGACCTAATGAACCTCACTCTGTGACCTATTCAACAGCAGACGCACAGCTGCGCAACCTTGTGGCCATTGACGCCAACGGCAACATTTTCGGACAAGGCAAATGGGCAGACAAATGGCTGACATGATCAGAATTCGCGCCCTGGGCCGTTTCCTTGATGAAGTGTTCCCTGATGTTATCGGTGGCTACACCTCAAGAGAGGAAATGGAAGATCTTGATGCCCTGCCTGTAGCATCTGAGCACAAAGAAGGCCAGCCTGCCAAGGAGAGCAAATCAGTCAAAGATGCGCTTAAAAAGACACGCACCACCAAGAAGGTAATAGGCACAACAGATAGCATTCAGCCACCTTCACTTGTGCCACCTCCACAGGTACTGTCTCAGATGAATGCCAAAGCAGAAGGCCCACACATTGAAGAGATTAAAGAGCCTGTGCTTGATGCTGACAACCCACCATTTTAATTTTTGAATTTAATAGGAGTAAAACAACATGATTGAACTAGGAAATGTACAGACCTTAACTGACGAGAAGTTTTTTGCATCTCTTGACGGTCTGCCATACATCAACAATTCAGGCGTGTACGATGCTGTGATTATTGATGCAATTGCAGGCGCTAGACAGAACGACCCTAATCACAAGGTCATCTCCCTTGGCCTGCTGTGCACCGATGCAGATGGCAAAAAGGGCCGTATGAACCTGTCCATTGATTTATCACAGACAGAGTTCTCACACCACACAACCAACCTGGCCTATCTGCTTGGCTCTGTTGATCAGACCGGCAGGGTATACATTGACGACCAGGTGAAGCAGCTGCCAAAACCTCTTCCTGATGGTCGCACCTCCTTGACCATTATTGCCAACTTCATACAGAAGCAGATAAAGGTAGCCGTGCGCCGTTCATCCAAACAAATCAAAAAGGCGTGCCTTACTTCTCTGTCGTGGCCTTTTTCAATCCACAAGGACAGAGCGCTATTGAGCTTGCAAGAGGTCAGCAACCAC
>NZ_UAPU01000004.1 GCF_900445255.1 Anaerobiospirillum thomasii | reverse complement strand
CTGTCCTATTTGAAGCAACAAAAGGATTGTTTGAAGATTAAGGCGTAAAGCAAATCTAAACAGCGGTATAGATGGTCATATGCTTATTGATCAGGCTCTTTTATGTAGTCAGCCTTTAGTAAAACTTACAAAAATGGAATCAGAGCAGGATTTAAAAGATCAGAGGGCAATAGCTCTGTTATTTAAAGCTGCCTATTCAATCATAAGGAATCCTTTAGCGCACAGACCGGTAATGTTATGTGAAGGAAAGGAAGATCTGTTTGATTTATTCACTATTATTTCATACCTATACAGAAAACTTGATAACAGTAAATGAGGGGTATAATTTTTTAAACTTGCAAAAATTCAAAAAGCGCTCTATATTAGTAGTGTCCTTAAGTCGTGGGACTAGTGCTTCAAAAACACTATGAAGTAAGAGCGCAACCTTTCTACCCATGGTATAGCTGTAACTATACTGTGCGTCTATGGTAGGTGTCGTGTGAATATATTGAATAAGCACGGCCGTCTTACTTCGGTTTTTGAGCACCTACCCACCCACTTAAGATCTCAATTCAAAAAAATAAAGTAAGGAAACAATCATGACTAAATTACAAGTCTTAAACTTTCAAGATTCAACCATTCGCACTGAGATTGATTTTAAAAATAACCTTTGGATGTGTGCCAAGGATCTATGTGATGCTTTAGGGTATTCAAACCCTCATGACGCTGTTAAAAAACACGTCCATGATGACGACCTAGCGAAACGCGAGGGCGTTGACTCACTAGGCAAAAAAGCAAAAATTAAGGGAGGGAACGGAGATCTGTGTAAACTAAGATCTCTTATTCTTTAATTGCGCAATTTTAGAATCTAAATTTATGCTATCTTGTTTTTTTCAACAATTCAATACCTCATTTCATGATTTTGCCTCTTCCTGCCCCTGAAAGCCTTTTATGGATTGGCGTAGCCAACCCCGTAGGGGCTTGTCCATAAATGGCTGAGGGGGCAGGAATCCCATGTTTATCACGTTTTGTCTCCCTTGGCTCTATGTTTTACAGGATGCGACAACCCATAGGTAATACGTAGTATTACCTATCCGCGCGGCGGGCTTGCTCCTATACGCTTAAAAACTAGTTTATATATGGCCTTATACGTTCAGCCAGACTATCAATGCATGTCATCTGGTTTAAGACAGATGTCCAGTTCCTGACTCTGCTCACACCCCATTTCTTGGCCAGGTCGCCTGTAATTCTTAAATAAAAGACTTTAAACACGGCATTCTTGTTCTCAAACATACCTATTTTAGTGACCTTACGTAAGCTGGAGTTTACGGCCTCTATAGCATTAGTGGTGTACATGATTTTGCGTATTGCCGATGGATAGTTAAACAGCTGTGTTACATGGTTGAAATTGTTCTCCCACACCCTTATAGCTCCAGGGTATTTATCACCCCATTTGTCTATAAGGTGCAGCAGAGCTTCCTCAGCTGCCTCTGCATTAATAGCTCCATACATTGCCTTGCAGTCGGCACAGAAAGCCTTTAAATCCTTGTAAGGGACATATTTACAGGCATTGCGTATAAGGTGCACAATGCATCTTTGTACAACTGTCTGCGGGAATATAGACTTTACTCCGTCTTCAAGACCAGAGACACCGTCCATAGACAGGAAAAGTATGTCCTTAACGCCTCTGCTCTTGATATTGTCAAATATATTCATCCAACATGACTTTGACTCTGTTGGGGATATATAAAGCCCCAAAACCTCTTTATACCCCTCAGCATCTAAGCCTAATATTACATATACGGCATGATTCTCTGTAGAGCCCTTGTCATTCTTCATCTTGACATAGATGCAGTCTACAAAGACAAAGGTATACAGAGGCTTTAACGGCCTGTTAAGCCACTCATTAACATCCGACAGGATAAGGTCCGTTATAGTGGAGATCTTGTCTTGAGAGAGCTTAAAACCATAGATTTCCTCAATGGTTGAGCTTATATCCCTCTGACTCATGCCTCTTGCATACATGGCCAGGACCTTTTGCTCTATCTGAGATACGTCTTTTTCCCTTTTTGGGATAATTACTGGCTCAAAGGTTCCTTCACGATCACGTGGAGTGTTGATCTCTGCCTCACCAAATGAGCCTTGAATGGTTTTCTTAGAATAGCCGTTGCGCCTGTTGGTGGTCTCCTTCTCATCAGTGCTGCTCTTGCTATAGCCTAAATGAGCATCAAGCTCAGTATTAAGGATCCTTTCAAAAACAGGTGCAAATGCTTCTTTAATAGCATCTTGAGCACTCTGGGCATCTTTTGGGTTGTAGTGCTCCATTATAAGGTCAGCTATCTTTTCAGCCATTGGGCTATGTTTAATTCTTGCCATATTAAGTAAACTCCGATAATGGTTATATTTTAAATCATCTATCTTCGTTTACACAGTTTTTAGTTCACTCTCAAAATTAATTATATAAATGAAAGTGGCATGTATGCCCTCATCTTCGGCTCCAAACTTCCAAAGGCAAAAGAGTTCAAAAAATGGGTTACATCAGAGGTTCTGCCTCAGATAAGAAGGACAGGTACATACATGTCAGCAGAGGAAAAAGAGGCACGCCTTGAGAACTATAGAGATTTGTACTCAATCGTCTATAGAACTGAATCATGCACAGCTCCTAAACATGTGCCTTTATTCACAGATGAGCAAGCCCAGTTTGTAAAAAATTTAATTGATGTTGCAACTGCCAAAGCAAGCAGAGGTCAATATGCATTAAATGAGACGCAGCTATGCGCCTTAAAAAATCTAGTAAAGAGCTACGATCAGAACGATAGGATATTTAGAAAGCTCAATTATTTGTTAGGCGATCTGAATTGCCACGTGCTTGGCGTTCTTCAGGAGGTGATTTTATATACAATCAAGCCTATTGTTAAAGAGCACTATCCTTCTGACTTTGGAGGTTTTGACTTAGAAGATCTAGATCTTTGCATCGCTGAAAAATTTGTAAAGTGAATAGATGGTGACTAGAAAGATTAGAACGATTAGAAATGCTATAATTTAACTGACAGAGCCCCACGGCCTACGGCTTAAGCTGCGCAAAAATGTGGGGACATTTCCCCTAAGGTGCCGGATCTCTTCACGGCCTTAGGGCCCTCACTTGGCACGCTAGGTGAGACTGCCAGGCAGAGGCGCCACTTGCCTGGCGCTAGCGCATTAAATTATGATAATGATTTATAAATTGCCGCAGTAATGGTTGCAAAAAATACCAAAGTGGCAGCTGCGCCAACAATTTTCCATCTTAATGAGTCTATTTTTTCAACTTTATCTTCTAGTTTTTCAAGACGTTTAATAATGCTCTGTGTTGATGATTCTATTATCTTTAAGTCCTTTTCATGGAGCTCTTTTAAATGCTTTTGATCATTATTTAATATAGACACCCTTTCAGAAAGAGAATGCATCTTATCTGGATAATCATTTTTTGTAGGAGCAACTGAGTTGGTCTGCTCTGGGAATTGATTAGCCATGTTTTAGTATGGGCCCATTTTTAAATTTAACCATTCCCATATATCAGTAGGGGCATAACCATTAAACCCACCAGGTACAACAGATATGATAATAGCTGAAATTGGGGGAATATTAGGAGCCTCTGATATTTCACTATCTGACATATGAGGGTTATTTTTGCCACCTAGATTGAGCCTATCTCTTAGCTCGGTACTGATACCATTAAATGCAACATAGCAGGCATTTCTGTTTAAAAGCATATACATATCTGAGGGGCTTGCTATTACGCTTTTTATTCTATCCTCAAGCTCTTGAGTAATTATTGAAGTACCGACAGGCACAATCATATAAACAGGCATCATGTCTCCTAGAAATTAAAATCTATAACTATTTTAGCAAAAATGTAAAATATTTATTGATTATTGTTGCCATATTAATCAATTATTGATATAATAGAGGCCAAGGAGGTGATAATGAAAAGACCACCAAAAAAGAAACGCGCACAACAGGGTGAGCGTAAAAAAGAATGGTCTAGGACGGATAAAATTATGTTGGTAACTTCAATAGCAACAATAATTTACTACATCCTAGACCTTTACCTAAGATAAATATATAGCCCCATGGAGGTGGGGCTCTTAGATATAAGGAAGTTTAACATGAAAAAGAAATTTGAGCCACTTAATAGAATAGAGATTATGTGTCTGATTCTAATTGCTGTGAATTTGATTATGATTTGTTTAAAGATAGGAGAGATAATTAATGGCTAAGGGTGGAGCACGTGAAGGGGCTGGCCGTAAAGTTGGATCTACTACAGGCGGTACGGGCTACAAGACAGGGCGCATTGTTATATCCTGCACCAAAGAGATGGAGCAGAAAATAAAAGATGCAGCTAAAGAGGCCAATAAAAACGTAAGTGAGTTTATGCTAGAAATTTTTGAGGGTCGTAAATAGAGAGGGGCGCCAATGGCGCCTTTAATGTGCAACAATTATTAAAATATTAGATGTCATATATCTCTCATTTGATAAACTATAAAAACGATTCTATTTTTATAAGAGCATTGACTATGGATGAGTTTCAAATAAAAATTAAATATAAAGACTTGAAATTAGGTGAATATCGCATTTCGTTGGAAGACTTTGCAAAGTCCTTGTCAGGATACTCAAATGTATTATCAATCGTTGGAACTTATTCTGTAAGCGGAAGGATTGAGGAAAAACCTGAAAATTGGATTGTAGATGTAGTAACAGACGCAAAGCTTGCCCCCGGCTCAATTGAGATAATAGCCATTATTTCGGCAATATCTCAAGCAGCCCAACCGATAGGGGAGACTATAAACTCTATAAGGGAGTTGTTTAACGCTATGTGTAGTTTTATATTTAGTAAAAGATCTGATAGTGATTCACAAAACGCTGTTAATGCAATTTTAAATTATAGTATAGAGTCACAAAAAATTACGGCGGATACTGCAAAACATGCCATAGATAAAATAGCTGAAATTACAAAGATGTATAGCAGAAACGCTCTAAATCCAATTGGTAAAAGTTGTGGTGAAATTGATTTGATTCAGCCAGCTACAAACTTACAGGAAAAGGATAAGCTAATAGCTACTGTTGATAATGAAGTAAAAAAAGTAATATCTAAAAATGAGCAACCTGTTGTATCCCAAATAATGGAGTTTGATATTATACTTTGCTCATTAAATAAGATATCAAATAAATGTACTTTTATCAAAGCTGAAGACTGCCCAAACAACAACTATTATGAAAATGACAACGAAAGCTTTATCAAACATAATGCCGTAATATCTGATGATGCGTTCAGTCTCCCATCTAACGTATATACCACAGCATTTAATACAGGAGAAATTTTAAGAGTACAAGCCAAATTAAAAACAACAGCAAAGAATAAAATATATAACATTTACGATGCGCATACTTTAAAAGATTATAATTTATAAAATTACATGTTTTATATAAACAACGAGATTATACAATGGAACTATTTGAAGGTTGGGATGGGGATTAGTTTATTTTAAGAAATTAATTGGAGAAATGAGAGCCAATTTTTTAAAAGTATCTCTAATACTGCTTTATAATAACCGTTCACGCAATTTTGCCTTTTAATGGAGAGTGAACTAAAAACTGTGTAAACGAAGATAGATGATTTAAAATATAACCATTATCGGAGTTTACTTAATATGGCAAGAATTAAACATAGCCCAATGGCTGAAAAGATAGCTGACCTTATAATGGAGCACTACAACCCAAAAGATGCCCAGAGTGCTCAAGATGCTATTAAAGAAGCATTTGCACCTGTTTTTGAAAGGATCCTTAATACTGAGCTTGATGCTCATTTAGGCTATAGCAAGAGCAGCACTGATGAGAAGGAGACCACCAACAGGCGCAACGGCTATTCTAAGAAAACCATTCAAGGCTCATTTGGTGAGGCAGAGATCAACACTCCACGTGATCGTGAAGGAACCTTTGAGCCAGTAATTATCCCAAAAAGGGAAAAAGACGTATCTCAGATAGAGCAAAAGGTCCTGGCCATGTATGCAAGAGGCATGAGTCAGAGGGATATAAGCTCAACCATTGAGGAAATCTATGGTTTTAAGCTCTCTCAAGACAAGATCTCCACTATAACGGACCTTATCCTGTCGGATGTTAATGAGTGGCTTAACAGGCCGTTAAAGCCTCTGTATACCTTTGTCTTTGTAGACTGCATCTATGTCAAGATGAAGAATGACAAGGGCTCTACAGAGAATCATGCCGTATATGTAATATTAGGCTTAGATGCTGAGGGGTATAAAGAGGTTTTGGGGCTTTATATATCCCCAACAGAGTCAAAGTCATGTTGGATGAATATATTTGACAATATCAAGAGCAGAGGCGTTAAGGACATACTTTTCCTGTCTATGGACGGTGTCTCTGGTCTTGAAGACGGAGTAAAGTCTATATTCCCGCAGACAGTTGTACAAAGATGCATTGTGCACCTTATACGCAATGCCTGTAAATATGTCCCTTACAAGGATTTAAAGGCTTTCTGTGCCGACTGCAAGGCAATGTATGGAGCTATTAATGCAGAGGCAGCTGAGGAAGCTCTGCTGCACCTTATAGACAAATGGGGTGATAAATACCCTGGAGCTATAAGGGTGTGGGAGAACAATTTCAACCATGTAACACAGCTGTTTAACTATCCATCGGCAATACGCAAAATCATGTACACCACTAATGCTATAGAGGCCGTAAACTCCAGCTTACGTAAGGTCACTAAAATAGGTATGTTTGAGAACAAGAATGCCGTGTTTAAAGTCTTTTATTTAAGAATTACAGGCGACCTGGCCAAGAAATGGGGTGTGAGCAGAGTCAGGAACTGGACATCTGTCTTAAACCAGATGACATGCATTGATAGTCTGGCTGAACGTATAAGGCCATATATAAACTAGTTTTTAAGCGTATAGGAGCAAGCCCGCCGCGCGGATAGGTAATACTACGTATTACCTATGGGTTGTCGCATCCTGTAAAACATAGAGCCAAGGGAGACAAAACGTGATAAACATGGGATTCCTGCCCCCTCAGCCATTTATGGACAAGCCCCTACGGGGTTGGCTACGCCAATCCATAAAAGGCTTTCAGGGGCAGGAAGAGGCAAAATCATGAAATGAGGTATTGAATTGTTGAAAAAAACAAGATAGCATAAATTTAGATTCTAAAATTGCGCAATTAAAGAATAAGAGATCTTAGTTTACACAGATCTCCGTTCCCTCCCTTTTAATGCACCTAATGGCTTAATATTTAAATTTTTAGTGGTGTTTAAATCTATTGCAATAAACTCATTAACACTGTCCTGTATTGCCTCAATAACTTCACGTAGTTCTTCTGACTCGGCTATGACTCCTTTAACATCAGGACTATATCCACAAAAATGTTTAAGATCTTTATTAAAGTAGACAACATACCGATAGTATAGTGAAAAGCCAAGCTTATAGGCTATCTTCCACCCCGGCCAACCAATTCTATACTTCAACTTAAAACTCCTTTTTAAGTCCCGCCTGTTTTAAAATTACATTCATCATGTCTCTTTTATAAATATTTTGGACACTGTAAAAGTGTTCTCTGAAATTGGACTGTACCACCATTCATGAGAGCCTTTCCCCTGCCTTATAACTGTACAGCCATATTTTTTTAAAATTTTGCTTAGCTTTACATACCCATTGTGGCCCATTTAAACAAGACCTTTTATATGCTGAGGCAGAATAGGTTGAATTTTTGAAGAAAGCTTATCTGTTTACATTGCATTTCAACATACTCATTTGCAATTGATTGAGCTTCTTTAATCAACTCTTCAAATGTAAGAGCCTCAAAAGCAAGATCTAAATCATCAAAATATCCAGTATATGTATACAAATTTCTTCTTCATTTTGAAATTCGTCATCAGCGAGAGAGTACTCAAAACTCACTTTATAGGTCATAGTAAAGCCTAATTTATAAGCAAACTTCCACCCTGGCCAACCTATTCTGTATTTCATGTCAACACCTCTTTTTCCCTAATTATAGGATCTAAGAAAAGCCACGTCAAAGCAAAATGAATGGAGTTGCACTAGATTGATATAGGTTGCATTAGATAGAAAACGCAAAATATATGCTGTTTTGTTTGATTTTTTATTGTAATTATTATTCAATAGTGTTATAATAAGGGCATGATAACATGGAGTAGGAGGCATCCATGATGAAAAAGAAACGAAGGCAAAAACGCCAACGTAAACAAGGATGGTCAAGTTTTGATTTAGCTATTTTCATACTTACACTTATTCAAATACTAATATCAATCCTTGACCTTTTTAAAATAACCTTAGGCCCTGTGGAGGCAGGGCTCCTAAATTGTATATTAGATAAAAGGATGTCAAAATGAGCAGAGAGAAACGCTTTTAAAAATCATAATAGCATTACAAGTGATATCAATTGTTTTACAGGTGTGAGGTTCTTTTATGGCTAGAGGTGGCTCAAGAGAAGGAGCAGGACGTCCAAAGGGCACTATCAGCAACAAGCCAAAGGCTGAGGGCAGGATTGTGGTGTCATGTCTCAAAGAAGAGGAGCAGGAGATTAAAAGACTGGCCCAGGAGAGTGGCAAGAATTTAAGTCGTTATGTATTGGATATTCTGCTTGCTAAAAATTAATAAAAACCTTCATGGGTTAGTCTGATAATGGGGTGATGAAATGTGCATTTAAAAATAAAATCGGTAATTTTAGAGTTTAGATTTTTGCTGATGATAAGGCCCTCTCATTGAGGGCTTTTTATTTTAAAACTCTTTATACTCTGTCATGTAGTAGTCATAATCATTTTTGATCATTCATAATACTTGTCTCGCATATCAAGCCAATGGGCCCGGTAGGCAAAGATAGCCATGCCACTGACCAAGATCGCAAAAATGAGGGCACCAATAAAATTATCATCTTCTGTTGTAACAGCATAGAAGCCAAGTGTAGCGCATACAGCTGAGCATATGGCGCACAATAATATAAATTTAATCCTGAAATTGTGGATACGCTCAGCAGCGTCTTGGCCAAAATCATAGCCTTGAAGTAATCAAATTTTCGTTCATTTTTTGACCTTGTAAGCTAAAAAGCATTGACTTTATGTACGGATTTATCGTACAATATAACTACAGTCAGTTAAGACTGGGCCCTGAAAAGGATGTTCAATTTAAGGAGAACAAAGAATGAAATTAACCTATAAGGAAAAGTTTGAAATTCTTTGGATCCTTTGCTCTACTAATGCTAAAAGACAGTTTTCTGAAATAGTGCAGAAACAAGAAAACGAGTTAGAACGCAAAAAGTCAAAGCAAAGGAGATAAAACGGAAGGGGGCAACCCCTTCTTTCTCCTAAATTATAGGACATAAAAATATGGATAGCAAATTATACAAAAGGCTGCGTCTGGCTATGGGGTTATCACCTGAGGAGTTAGCAGCGCAGCTTGGCATATCAGCTGAGTATGTCTCCAAAATGGAAAGAGGTCTAAGGCCGGTGACGGACAGACAGGCAGAAAAAATAAAAACTTTACTATTTAAAGCCCTTTTCTCAGATGACCCTTGTTTAAGGTGATCAGAGATTATTTAAGAAGGATATGCCAGAATAAACAAGGGCGCCAGGTGGCGCCTTATTTCTTCTTCTTAAAAAGCGGTAACAACAATGGCAATTGGTATACCTAAGACTCCAAAAAGCTAATTCATTACCTTGAATCCCAATATAATGGCGCCAGCTATACCACTAAGACAAATAATAAAAGCAAATATCTGAGAGAGAGCAAATTGTCTCTTTGAGAGAACTTTAGCATCTTC
>NZ_UAPU01000003.1 GCF_900445255.1 Anaerobiospirillum thomasii | reverse complement strand
ACTTTGCACTCTGACAAAGCTTAAAGTTTCCGACATGGTCTTTAAACTTACAATCTCTGTCTTTGATCTAAAGGCTTTTCTTATACTCATCCTAATGACTCCTTTGGCCTAAATAAGGCCTCATTATGTTAATAAGACTATAAACTAAAAAGTTACAGCAGTTTATAAAAAGTAAAAAAATAGCCATATTTTTATTTCAAATTTAGATCAATCTCTAAATTTGAAACACTATTTTAAAAATTCAGGAAAAAAAGCTGTCAGACAGGGCTTAAAAAATCAGATTTTTTATATAATAAATTCAAGTTTTACAACAGGTTAATTTTAAAAGACATATTATGCCCAAGAAAATAGATCAGGGCGCTACAGCTACCATAAAGCTTCTGCGTCTGTTTAGAATTTTACTGGCTGACGATTCAAAACATTTTCTGTCAGATCTGGCTCATACCCTTAACTGCTCATCACAGACTGTACTGCGTCTGATGGCTGATATTGAAAGCGAGGTTAAAGGCAATCTTGAGACAGGTATAGAAAAGGGCAAACGCTATTACAGATTAACCTCCTATATGGCAGAGCAGCTTGATATCAATGCACAGGAGCTGCGCTTTTTATCTATCTGTACCGATCTTAGTTCTCAGTATGTGCCATGCCATATCAAAAAGCGTCTGACCTCATCCATCTTTGAAATGGCCATACAGCTTACAGCCATAGCTGACAGGGACAATATAGACAAGGTTGAGCACTTTGGCATTATCAAAAAGGGCTATATAGACTATGGTCCTCATTTTCAGACCATACACAGCATTATAAGAGCCATGCGCAAGCAGTCACTTTTGAATATAACCTATAAAAAGGTGGGTGAGCGTGAGCTTAATGAATACAATTATGTGCCTGTGCGTCTTGTCTCCATGAACAATACTTTGTATACACTAGGTCATTATTATGATTTAAAGCAGCATAGTTTTACCCATCCCATCTGCTTTTTAGTGCACAGAATTCACTCAGTTGAGAGCAAGGGGCACAGAGACGGAGTGGAGAGCCTACCAAAGATTGAACTTAAGGGCATGGGGCTGCCTATTGATGATCCAAAGCTTTATATCATTGAGTTTAAAGATCCAAAGATTATTGATTTTGTCAGTGACAGAATCTGGGCAGACAAGCAGAAAATCACCTTTGTTGATGATAAAACCATGCATCTTGAGCTTATCTCACAGTCTGAAAAAGAGGTTTTATCCTTTATCAACAGCTTTGGCCCTGGCAATGCCCGCCTCATTAGTGCCACATTGGTCAAAGAGGATGAGAGTTAAAGACTGACATTCTATTTTTTTAAGATTAAAGGGCGGTGGGCTGTGCTACACTGCCTTTTTTACAAGAATTAAGATGGCGCTGTTGTGGCCTTATAATATTTTGTTAGAATGTAGCCACATTTTTTTATAACAGAGCATAAGAATATACTATGTCAGTTACGCACGAGCACAAACACAGATCTCAAAGACATAAAAAAGATAATGTAAATATTGTAGATGCAGACTTTTACAAAGCCATAAGCGCTACTCTTGATAAAGTCAGCTATCAAAAACGCAGGCTTATAAAAAAGGCTTTGTACGATCTCTGCTATATTAAACCAGAGCTTTTTGAGGAAAAGAAAAACGACCTGGCTTTAATGTCGGCACAGGCTGTGGATGATCTTAAATCAAGACAGGAAAATCTGCCAAAGCTTGAATATGATATGTCACTGCCAGTGTGTGCCGAGCGCGACAGAATTGTAAGTGCCATTATGAATCATCAGGTGGTGATTATTGCAGGTGAGACTGGCTCTGGTAAAACCACACAGATTCCAAAGATGTGCCTTGAGGCTGGCCTTGGTATTAAAGGTCTTATAGGTCATACACAGCCAAGGCGAATTGCCGCCCGTGCTGTGGCCTCCCGTATAGCCTCAGAGCTTCATGAAAATCTTGGCAGATCGGTGGGCTTTAAGATCCGTTTTAGCGATGTGACCTCTGAGAGTTCCTATATAAAGCTCATGACTGACGGTATTTTGCTCTCAGAGACTGCAAGTGATAGATTACTTTTAAATTATGACTGCATTATTATTGACGAGGCCCATGAGCGCTCTTTAAATATTGATTTTCTTTTAGGCTACTTAAAAAAATCTTCTTAAAAAAAGACCTGAGCTTAAGCTTATTATCACCTCGGCCACCATCGATCCTGAACGCTTTTCAAAACACTTTGACGATGCTCCTATAATTGAGGTCTCAGGGCGCACCTATCCGGTGGAGCTTGTGTATATGCCGCTTTTAAAAGAGGTGGACAGTGACGGTCAGGAGATTTTAGAGGAGACTGATTTAAAGCATGGTGTGCTAAAGGCTGTAGATTATCTTATGGAGCAGGGGCGCGGCGATATTCTTGTGTTTTTGCCAGGTGAGCGTGACATTATGGAGATGGCCTCTTTTTTAAAGAAGGCAACCCTGCGCGATACTGAAATTCTGCCTTTGTATGCCCGTCTTGCCACAGCCGAGCAGAATAAGATTTTTACAGAGCATACGGGCGTGAGAATTGTGCTTGCCACCAATGTGGCAGAAACCTCGCTTACGGTGCCATCCATTAAATATGTAATTGACCCGGGTCTTGCGCGTATTTCACGCTACAGCGCCAAAACCAAGGTGCAGAGGCTGCCTGTTGAGCCTATATCACAGGCCAGTGCCAATCAGCGCAAGGGCCGCTGCGGCCGTGTCAGTGACGGTATCTGTATAAGACTGTACTCAAAGGAGGATTTTGAGAGCAGACCATTGTATACCGATCCTGAGATTTTAAGAACCAATCTTGCTGCTGTTATTTTACAGATGATATCTTTGCGCCTTGGAGATATAAATGAATTTCCATTTATTGATGCGCCAACTGACAGACAGATAAGTGACGGTATACGCCTTTTAGAGGAGCTTGGCGCTATTAAGGAGGCCTCTGGCAACAGTACTGACAAGATTGAGCTTACAGCTACAGGTTCACTTTTATCTAAGATACCATGTGATCCGCGCCTGGCACGTATGCTCGTTGAGGCTGGCAAATACTCATCTTTAAATGAGGCTTTGATTATAGTCTCAGCTCTTGCCGTTATGGATCCAAGAGAGCGTCCTATAGATAAAAAAGAGGCCAGTGACAATTATCACAAGCGCTTTAATGATGAAAAGTCAGATTTTATCTCATTTTTAAAGCTCTATAGCTATCTGACCTCATTGCAGAAGACATTGTCGGCCTCGGCCTTTAAGCGTCAGCTTAAAAAGGAATTTATCTCCTATCTTAGAGTGCGCGAGTGGTTTGATGTGCACCGACAGCTTAAAAGCACACTGCAGTCGCTTAAATTCAAATTCAATGAGGTTGAGGCTGACTATGAGGCTATACACAGAGCCATTATTGCAGGACTGCTCTCGCACATTGGTCAGCTTGATATCAAGGGTAAGAGCTATACAGGTGCCAGAGGCATTAAATTTCTGCTCTCAAGACAGAGCCTTGATGGCAAGACCCCAAAATGGATCTGTGCCTGTGAGATAAGTGAGACCTCACGTTTATTTGCAAGAACAGTGGCTGATATCAATCCTCTATGGCTTGAGCAGGCAGGTGCCCATCTTATTAAAAAGAGCTATGCCCAGCCACACTGGAGCTCAAAACAGGGTGCTGTTCTTGCCTATGTCACCATAAGTTTTATGGCCTGTCCATCGTGCAGTCACGGTTGTGTCAGTATAAGGATATTGATAAAAAACTCTGTCGTGAGCTTTTTATACGTGATGGTCTGGTGGCAGGTGACATATCCTTAAAATACAGCTTCTTTAAACAGAATTTAGAGCTTGTTGATGATGTTGAGTATCTTGAGGATAAGATAAGAAGGCGCGATCTTTTAGTTGATGCCTCTGTTATGCAGGATTTTTATGATAAAAAACTGCCAGATGACATTGTAACGCAAAGACATTTTGAAAAATGGTGGAGCAAAAAGAGCAAAGAGGATGCGCATTATCTTGATTTCAAACTTGAAAACATTGTCAAAGACAGCTTTGATAAGGTAAGAGAGGATTTATATCCTGAGAGTTTTGCCTATGAGAGTTTTAACTTTAAATTAAGCTATGTCTTTGATATCAAGGATAAAAGAGATGGTGTGAGCGTGCATATTCCTGTAACTGTCTTAAATCAGTTAAAGGCAGATATCTTTACCTGGCAGATACCAGGTTTAAGGCAGGATCTTGTAGCCTCATTAATCCGCTCTCTGCCAAAAAGGCTAAGACGCTCTTTAATTCCGGCTCCTGATTATGCCAGGGCTTTTTTAGAGTCTGTGCCTGCCTATGATGGCAATCTTTATACACTTGCTGCCAAGGAATTTACCAGAATCTGCGGTGAGCGTATCAGTGCTGATGATTTTGATTTTACAGCTATTGATAATCATCTTTTAATGACCTTTGTGGTTGAGGATTTAAAGGGCAGGGAGCTTGGCTCTTCAAAGGATCTTGAAGCACTGCAGCATAAAATGCAGGGCGCATCACAGGAGGCACTAAAGCAGGCTGTAAAATCGCACAAACCTATGGCCCCATCTGATAACTGGGTATATGGCTCTATTGAGCGTCATAAAAAAACACAGCATGGCTCATTGTCAATTTCTCTTATCCTGCCCTGAGTGTTAAAGGCTCTGGTGTCACCCTTGAGCTTTATGATAATGAAATGCGCGCTACGCGTCATATGTGGCAGGGTCTGGTGACGCTTTTGACCTTGTCTATAAAAAATCCTACATCGTATCTGCAAAGCCATCTGCCAAACAAGGCCAAGCTTTCAATGTACTATCAGCCCCTTGGCTCTGTTGGTGAGCTTATTGACGATCTGATAAAGGCCTCTGTCATTAAGATCATCAAGGATAATGGCGGTCTTGTCTACGATGAGGAGGGCTTTAATGTGCTCAAGGAGAAGGTGCGTGGCAGTTTAAATGATACAGCACTTGAGATGTGCTCCTATGTAGAGCAGATCCTCTATAAGGCCCATGAGCTAAAAAGGATGTTAAGAGGCTCCTTTGGCTTTGATGTGGCTTTGTGCTATGCCGATGTGCAAAAGCAGCTTGACTCTCTTGTGTATAAGGGATTTATCTCTGATACCGATCCTGAGAATTTAAAAAATATCCCCGCGTTTCTGCAGTCAGCTATTGAGAGAGTGAGCAAGGTATCGCGCGATGTCAACCGCGATTTGAACTATATGCGCAAGCTTGATGCTATAGCTGACAAGTACTATGGGGCTATGACACGTTATGCAAAAGATCTGATTCCTGATGAGCTCAAAGCCGTCAAATGGATGATAGAGGAGCTTAGGGTGTCATATTTTGCTCAGCAGCTGGGAGTTAAAGGTCCAATTTCAGACAAGAGAGTTATAAATGAGATAGACAGGATCTTAAGCCTGTAGAGTCTGCATATCCAAAGTCTATAAAGGGCATGGATAAATTGAAAGATTTGTTGATTGTATCAATTTATTTGTGCCTTATTTAAAATAATCTAAAGACAGTATTATTTACTTTTTAGTAGCATATTTACTATACATTGATGATAGTATCTTTAAACATAGGCATCAGTGCTGTACTTTTACAGTTTTTTATAAAGAATGTAGCTTTAATGTATGTTTTATAATTTGTATAAGGAAAATTTTTATAAGCAAAGTTTTAGGCACTTTGACTGCAGCTTTATGTTGCGCTTCATCTGCTATTGCCTATGAGCACTCAGAGCAGCTTTTAAAATGTATGGAGACAGATTTGCAGCGTGACTGATTTTTAGCTGAAATTGAGATCTTTGATGGTCTGCTCAATGACAGCTACAAGGATATTTTAGGACACCTTGAAAAAGCCACTGTACTGCATAAGAAGTTTAAGGACTCACAGATTTCCCGGCTTAAATTTGCCACACAAAACAGAGTTTATTCAGTCATTAGCTACTGAAGGTGCACTTGCCGAGGGCAACTTGCCTATTTAAAGCTCATCAAGCCCGTGTTGAGGAATTTGATTTATTGCTTGCAGTCTTTTTTGATGAGGCAAGCTATCCTGAGCTATAAATAGAATATTGTCTTATTAATAAGAGAATAGGGCTGGGTAGAAAAAAGCAGGATACAAAAAGATAAGCTCTGAGATATCTCAGAGCTTATTGGTGTGTTTTAATTAAATCTGTGATCTGAACTCAAGGGCCTGCCGCTCAAGCGTAAGCTTTTGTGAGTCATTGATATTTAAAGCCCTTGCCAGTCCCTGCAGATAGCTTTGCTCCATATAGTTGTCAGCAACTATTACTGTAGCTGAGAGCTGATAAATATCATCTGCCATATCAGGGCTTGGTACTTTTGAGGCAATATAGGCAGGATCTAAAGGACGCTGCAGAGCCTCACGTACAATGCTATTAAATCTTTCATCTGAGACTAAAGACTTAGAGGTCTTTAAAATTATATTCTGCTCATCATTGTCAATATGACCGTCAGCGCGGGCTGCAAATACCATGGCCTCAATTAAAAGCACAGCATGCTCGTCATTGACAGTGGCTGCAGATGCTGTCTGATTCTGTCTGTTAAACTCATCAAAGACATTGGTCTGTGAGGTACTGCTGTAGGTATTTGGCTGGCTGATAGGTATGGCCCTGACTCTGTGGCATGCCACCCTGAGAGTTGTTTTTATCGGCCCATTTTTTATAAAGAGAATAGGCCATAGAGGCAGCCGCTGCACCGCCACCTATATAGGCTATATTTTTTGGCAGTCCTTTTAACTGACTTTGAACCACCAAGCAGAGCACCCAGGATTCCGCCAGCTGCAGCAGAGCCTAAAAGGCCGCCAAGACTGCCAAGTGATGACGATGATGACTGTGGGTTTATCTGATCTTTTAGTGAGTTGAACAGATCTTTCATATCAAATCCTTTTAATTAGTAATATCTTATGTCTGTCTGTAGTTGGTGTGATATACGGTTTATAAAAGTTGTTTAACAAATATTATATACTAAAAGTTTCCCAAAAATCTGTACTATTAAACGGCTTCAATATTTGACGCTATCATAAAGGAAAGTTGTTCCACTCAAGAAGCCGTTTAAATAATAGCATATTTAAGTGTCTATGAACTCTTTTTGGGCCTGCCAACCGGTCTTTTAATCTTGTCAGTTTTTTCAATTTTAGGTCTGCCAGGTTTTCTTTTGGGTCCAATAAATTCAGGCTTTTTCTTTGGTCTTCCTCTTGGTTTGGGCTCAGATGTAACTCCTTGCGAGTCCACTTCTTTTTTCTCTTTATGAGGTCGACCAGCTTTAGCTTTTCTAAGTTTTTCAGGTGCCTGCTTATTGGTACAAAGTCCAAGTTTAATTAATGCCTCAAAGCTCGATTTAACCCCCACTTCCCAGTATCCATCATCTAAATCAGGTATGCCTTCAATAGGTGGATCAGTTCTTCTCCATACGGCATTGAGATCTTCCATAAGCTCTCCATATGTTATGCCGTTTAGTACATTATTTTCCTCAAGCTTGTTTAGAATCCTTGATGTAATCAAGGTTGATATGAAGTTTATAAACTCAAGACCCTGCACAGAAAAGTCATTGTGAACTCTTGTCTCATCAAAGTACTCTTCATTTTTATAGCGATTAAACATAAGCTCAAGAAGCCATCGCTCCTTGAATGTCTTATATACAGAAGATGGTTCTAGATCTAAATCTGACTCAAAAACAATCAATCCGGACTTTTCTTCTCTAGATTTATACTCCTGAGCGTCAAATGAGTTGTTTTTTATCGTTCTCATTATGTAGTTTGTATTTTCTTTTGCATAGCCTGATATATCTCTGAAAGAATACAGATAAAGACCGTCTTTTGTTACAACTTTCCTGCAAACTACTGCTTTTTCCTCATATCTGATGGCACTGTCAAACTCTAAAAGAGAATACTCACTGATTCGTACATCATTGCGCCTTATTGGGGTTATATAGTGAAGATCTTTGTGCTCAGCGAGCTCCTGTCTAATTTTATTTGGTGGAAAGCCTTTGTCGGTTACTATAATTCCTTTTTCTATATTATTGTTCCTAATAAAGGCTCTATAAGCAGAGGCATCTATAATGTTTCCAGGTAAAATCATAGAGCATAATGGCTCCATGGTTTCTATTACATAAGCATAGATAATAGAGACATCTCTGCAACCTTTGACACGAGACTTCCTTGAAAAGTTAGACAAATCGTTAACTATACTTGTATTCTGCTTAAGAGTTCCATCTATAGCAATATGACAAGAAGGCAGGAGTCTGTCTATACGTCTTGCATAAAAATCATGCATCAATTGAGAATTTGAGCCAAGGTGGTAGATGAACTTTGCTACTGTATTCTTGCTAAGGCCCACATAAGGTATAAATTTTGAAATAAAACAATGCTCATAGGCGGACTTCAATCTTGTATTTGTAACTCTAGGTCTTATTACCCTTAGCAAGGCCATAGCGAGAATTGTATCCACATCCCCGCACTCATACACGGCCCTCAAATCGTCTTTTATATCGCCGACTACCGAGAAAGCAAGAGCACTGGCTCCATAAGACAATTTATCTGGCATTACTCCCTGAGATACAATTTTAGTCTCTTTGGCAACATAACGACCATCAATAATATGACCAATAATAGCTCCATTGATAGGCTGGGCCTTTCCTTTGGCATCATACTTAGTACCAGATCTTTGACGAACAGCGTACCTATATCTGCCAGTTCCAGATAGAACTACGACAGTATTTGTAGGTCTTGGGACGGCTCTTATATTCTCAGGTATAGACATAACTAAAACCCTCAAAATATTATCTATTAATTAAGATATAACTGTACATATTATATCATATATGTACAGTTAAAATAATATATTTATAGTATTTTTTTATGGATTTTATTAATAATGTCACAATAATAGAGCAAAGAAGAATCTGTTGTTAACAAAGGATTTATGTAATTATTTGGTAAGATTAGGGAGATAGTGAATATGATATAATGAGCTTAAAGTAAATCCCCATTAGTACAGTTTATGGGGAATCTTTTATTTAAAATTTTTTTATTTATCATCAAATAAGAGGGAGGGGAACGGGAGGGAACGGAGATCTGTGTAAACTAAGATCTCTTATTCTTTAATTGCGCAATTTTAGAATCTAAATTTATGCTTCAGCCTTGCTGCGGATTATCTTTTTTATCGCCCATGATAACTGAACCTACTATAAGCAGGAGAAGGCCAACACCTGCACGGATAGCTAAATCTAAAATCATATAGATCTTGCCCTGACGGTACATATCAAGCACATACGTCCTGTCTATATTATAACTGTCCTTAAGCCTGCGAAACATTTTCTTCTCACCACCTGTAGCATAGCGCACATAACCTGTGGGCAGAGCCTTGCCGGGAAGAAGCATTAGGTAATCGTCAAAGTAGATGCAGATATAGCTACCATCCTGTAAAGGCGCAAGGTAATAGCGGTTATAGTAGCCAGAGGCTATGGTGTGCAGCAGGAAATTTCTGACAGGACCCGTTGGATAGGCAGCATGAATGTACTCGTCAATGAAAAATGTCTGCTTGCCAGCAGTTCTGGTTCTGTGAGTGTGCTCTCCTGCCTCGTCAATATCGCGCAGGCGTAGCAACGGCGCCTCAATCAGGCCTTCTTTGGTTACTGTAATTGGAGTCTTTTTAAAATAGGCATTTTTCATATCAGACTTTGTATGCAGGATAGAAACTGATGGATCAGGTATCTGGCCCTGGCCTGTTCCTATCCCGACCCACAGGTCATAAATCCAGCCGGTGGGGGCACACATCATAAGCCAGGCGCCAAAGACTATGCCTAATGTAATTTTCACAATGGATTTAGGTCTATATGTTTTGCGCTCCACCTTTTAACTTCTCCTTTTGTAAAATTATGGGGCACTAGCTGATTCCATCAAGGCCGCAGCTGCCCAATAAATAAAAAGTTGTTCAAAGCTAACTGGTGTCTATGAACTCATACACATCAGCCCACCCATAAATTTGTGGTGTGTAGCCTTCATAAAAGCATAGTCTTTTTGATACAGATTGTATACAGATAAAGAGTCATCTTGTGCCAGTGCATCAAAGTCTTATGCTAAGTGAAGGGCTTTTTAGATAAAATCAAGTCAGGCTAATATCCTGCAGGTAAAGTAGCTGTGGCTAGGGCGCCTTTAGCATTTGCGCCTTAGTAAATGGCATGAGCCTCTTCAACACCTGATAAAAACCATCCTTTTACAAAATATTGTAGTTTTTTACTCTCTTGTACCTGTGCAAGGCGTGGAAGCTCAAATCTGGTATTTTAGTTTTTCTCTACAAAACGAACATCTCTGAGTGCAATTTTAAATTCAAGCTTTACGCCATAATCATCAGCCCAGGGCTGGCACCTGCTAAGCAGCGCCACAATCAAATGATCTGGCTCTTGAGTAAATGTTATTTGCAAAATGACAGAGCAGTTTGCATATTCACTTTTAAATTTCTCGCTTTGAGTATGATTAAGATAACCCTCAATTTTATCAAGGAGAGCCTTTTGTGTGTCAGGAGATCCGTCAATAAAACCATTACACACCAAAACCATTAAAACCTCATTGGTTTTACTCTTTTGTGCAATAATATCTATCTTTTTGAGATCGCCGAACATATCTTCAATTGTCATCGCTCTTTTGCTCCCACCAGTCCTGCCTTTAATGATAGTTTCTAAAGCTTTGTAGTTAAAGTCTAAAAAGTGTGACTGCTATAGAGCTTTTAAAGAGCAGAGCTTTTCATGCTCTGTGACACGATGTATCTCATCTCTTACCTCCATAAGAGCAAAACCAAGCAGGTTCTCGCCGCGCCAGAGCATTGGATCGCAGGACTTTGGATCGCTGCCTGACAGACATATACCCCAGATGGCATCATAGGGGCTGGCCTCTACAATTACTTTGTCGTAAGTTGAGAGAAGAAAATCTCTAAGATCCCGGTTTTGACTGAATTTAAGATAGTTGCCATTTAGCACAATGGAGTATTTGAATTTATCCCATACCTTGTGATCAAAGCCACGCAGCCAACTCCTTAATCTGCTTTGGATCATCACACTCTAAAATCTGCTGTCTGATTACACTATCACCAAAGAGCTCAGCCTTTGCTGCCATCATATATACTGCTCCATGTACAGATAGGTATAATTCATGGCACTAAAGGACTGTCGCCACCACTGACTAAAGCAGCCTTTGCCAATTGAGCCATCCTTGCAAGGCCTATGGCCCAGAACAGGCACAGATCTTTTGTTCTGCCTGCACCGTACTCATTTTGAAGCCACTTTAGATCATACTTAGGCCTGCCCTCTGCCTGCCAGGCATCTATAACAAAGTTGTTATGTACAAGAGGTAGCGAGCTGTCATCATCATCCCACCAGCCTCTCCAAGTTACAGGCTCTGCAAAGAGGGCTCGGTACTGTGCTCTTTCATCTTCAGATAAAGTATCAAGCCAGGTGCCAAATTTGTATATATAACTCTCTCCATAACCCATGCGCCAGCCAATTGAGTAACGCTCAATCTCAGGGTAGGCAAGCCATGGCGGTGCCATCAGCTTCTTATCTTGTAGCGCCATATACTCACCTTTTTCTCATATGTTACTTATCATCTTGTTTATACTCACATTAGCATAAAAGCGTTTGAGGCTATGAATCTGACCTTTATAGATAATTCTAGGCCCATCATAAACTTTTGTGTATTTTTCTGCTCTCAAGTGCAAGACCTATAAGCCTATCAGTATGATCTGCCATAAACAGATGGATGTTAAGTACATCATCATCAAGTTTTAGATTATCAAGTGAGAAACGTATTTTAAGTTAACCTCATCGTAAAACAATTCTTTGAATTTTTTAAGGCTCTTACTTTGAGTATTTGCATTAGATTTAACTTCTATAGGAAAAATATCATTCTCTCGCTGAATTATAAAATCCACCTCATAAGGAGGATTTGTCTGCGACCAATATCTTGGGATTACTTCAAACTGTGTAATTAATGTTTGCAGCACAAAGTTTTGTGTTAATGCACCTTTTAACTTGGTAAATAATCTATTACCCTCGTCAAATGCACTAGGTGCAAGCTGTGAAAGCCTGCGCAGCAGGCCAACATCTACTAATTTCTTTTCACCATCTAATGTCAGGACATTATTTTCAGGTTTTACTGTCCTGGCCCTTTTGGGTAATTCCATAGCGCGCCTCTTTATTTATTGATCTTTATACTCATCTTTAATATCTATAAAGCGCACATACACAGCGCAGATTTCACCTTTTGCATCATAGCCAAAGTAGACAGGATAGTAACCATCGCCCCAGCCTGATGAGAATATTGGTAGGTTGCAGTCTGTCTCTGGCACTGTCCAGTTGAGCCAGTCTCCGTGGTCTCGTTGATATTTAGGATAAGCTTTGGCATTATCCTCCATCAGGTCACAAAACAGGTCGTTGTAGGGATCAATGTCAGGATCCTCTGCAAGGCGCTTAGCCCAGTATGCCTTAAAGGCATTTTGTGTCTGTATGTCTGCAATACAGCCCATTCCTGCATCTACGCCAAAACCAAAGTATTCATCATCTTCAAGCTCTGTATCAAGCTGCTCGTTGCCAACCATGCCAAGCTCATAGACAACTGGTGTTTCATGGCTGACCTCAACCTTGATACAGGCATAGCGATCGCCATATTTTGCACTTGGCACCACGCAGATTTTTAGACTATAGGCTCCGGCAGGTATTCTTTGAAGAAATGGCGGAGCATCCTCAAGCTCTATTAGCGGATCGCAGGCAAAGATCTGTCCTGTTGGAAAATTAACTAAGCCTATATCAAGTACATCAACTGATATGTTCCCAATCACTTTTTGTGTAAAATAGGCCTCAAGATTATCTTTGCATTTAAGTTTATCCTTGATTGCCTCGTATCTGTCAAGCCATTGAGTTGTTGGCATAAAAGTTTCCTCATGTTGATTATGTTTTTTGACTAAACTTTCCGGGTTCAATAATTGAACCTAACGCAATACGCTA
>NZ_UAPU01000002.1 GCF_900445255.1 Anaerobiospirillum thomasii | reverse complement strand
GGCGAGATTAAGGTTGAGCCAGCAGGTGGCCTGATACAGGATGACAGTCTGATGGAGACTGTACAGCCGGTCATTGAAGTTGACAGAAGTTCTGACAAAGAGGGCACCATAGTGCTTGGAAATGGCTGATGGCAAGAGAGACTTTAGAATATAAAGGCTATCTGTACCTTATTGCAGATAATGCATGGCAGAGTCTTGATATTGCAACAATAGCAGAGCGTTTTGATGTTAAGAGTATAAAGAACACTGCAGGTGATATTAAAACTGTAGGTGGCAGAGGCTGTTCTTTTTTATACACGACACAAGACCATAAAAAGCTTGTATACAGAAGCTACAGGCGCGGTGGTCTGATTGGCAGATTGCTTAGGGACAGCTTTTTTAAATACGCTAGATTCGCCCACAGAGCTTTTGATGAGCTTGAGCTTTTGCAGACAATGCGCGCATTGAATATGCCTGTGCCTGAGGCTCTTGCTGCAAGAGAAAGCAGAGGCTTACTGTTTATAAAACAGGACATTATTATAAAGCAAATAGAAAATACACAGAATCTGTGTCAACTGCTAATGAAAAAGTCACTTAATGACAGGACATATATTGAAATATTAAATACCTGTGCACTGCTTTATAAAAATAAAATAGTACACAGTGACCTTAATATTAAAAATATATTAATAGATAATAACAAGCAGATTTACATAATTGATTTTGATAAATGTTATATAGATAAAAACATGAGCAAAGATCTCTATGTAAATATGTTAAATAGGCTGTTACGCTCTTTTGAAAAGGAGCAAAATCTGCACCAAGAAAGTTTTTATTTTAATAAAGATACTTTTGTTAAATTAATGCATAGTCATTTAGATAAAATTTAGGTAACATAATACTAGATAATATAACAGATAAGGAATGGATATAAAATGAAGACACTAATTATAGTAGATCATCCTTATTTTGATCGTTCAGTTGTAAATCGCAGATGGATTGATGAATTACGCAAATATCCTGATGATATTCTGATTCATAACCTGCAAAGCTCATATCCTCATGCACCTATCAATGTCGGACAGGAACACTCTCTTATAGAGAACAACGGTGCAGTTGTGTTTCAGTTTCCTCTTTTCTGGTTTAACTCACCTCCTATGCTCAAGTCCTGGTTTGATACAGTACTTACAGCAGGCTGGGCCTACAAGGGTGGCAACAAACTTGAGGGTAAACATGTGGCTTTGGCTGTAACTACAGGCGGTGCTGCTGAAAATATGATGTAAATGCCGGAGCTCAATACTCTCTTGAGGATTATGTGCGCCCTTATATTCAGGCACTTAAATACTGCGGTGCTGACTTTAAAGGTGTATATGCATTCTATGGCGCAAACACCTCAGAGGGCGAGTCAGTTGATGCCTCTGCAATAGCAGTAAGCGCCAGAAATTATGTAGACTTTATCAATAATATGGCTATGAAGTAGCTACTTTTTAAGCGCCACTTCAAAAAGCTCAAGAGTTTTTGCTATTGCACCACGGCCTTTTTCCTGTACATCAAGTGCTTTAAGGCCGGTTCTGGTGCATAGCTCTGTATCATTTATAAAGTTTTCAAGTAGTACATACAGTCTCTTTTCATCATTGGCAAGATAGGCTGCTCTTGCATCAATCATGTCCTCAAACTGCATCTTAAAATTATAATAGTAAGGACCTGTAATTACAGGCAAAGAGAAGTAGGCAGGCTCAAGAGGATTATGGCCTCCTATATCTACAAGACTGCCTCCCATAAATACAATGTTGCACAGACCAAGGTAGAGTTCTATCTCACCCATGGTGTCGCCTATAATGACTGACTCTGTAAAGAGCTCGGTAAACTTGTGCGCCTGTGATCTTCTGACATATCTGGTATTGACTTCATCTAAAAAGGCAATAGCCCTGTCCACACCGCTTTTGTGGCGCGGCACCAGCACTAGACGCAGATGCGGATACATATCATACAAAGAGAGAAAAACCTCAAGGATCTGCTCTTCCTCTCCATCATGTGTTGATATGGCTCCTATGACAAAATAGTTGTCATGAGCCTTTTTAAACATATAGGATTCTTTGAAGAGATCATCATTTGGCACTAAATCATACTTAAGAGAATTGGCTACAAAGATTCTATCTTTATTTATACCTATGCGCTCAAAACGCTGGGCATCATCAGGTGTCTGAGCAATAACCATGGATATTTTTCTTGCAATAAGATCTTTGACCAGCCACTTGAATCTTTCATATTTAAGACAGGTTTTCTCAGGCATTCTGGCATTAAACACAGTGACATTGACCTTATGTCTGTGGCAGATATCAAGCATATTTGGCCACAGCTCTGTCTCCATGATAAAAAGATGGGATGGTTTTACTCTTGAGGTAAAAATACCAAGAGCAAGAGAACTGTCAAGCGGCGCGAAAATATGGGTAATGCCCTTTATTTTCTGTGCCTCTAGGGCACCTGTGGTAGTTGTGGTGGTTACAATAATATTTAATTTAGGATGGCGCTTTACAAAATTATTGATAAGAGGTCTTGCAGCTATTACCTCACCCACACTTACTGTGTGAAACCATATGCTTCTTTTAAATCTGTACGGGCAAAAGCCAAAGAGCTCCATGACCCTCCTGCCATAGGGAGGATCGCGTCTTTTTTTATAGCATAGGAATAAAACTCCTGGTATAAGAGCTATCAGGGTTAAAAGCTTATAGATTAAAAGTATGAAAAAGCTAAGTATTCTCATGTTCAAGCAGACTTTCTAACTTTTCTATAACCGTAGAGTGTTTTATATTTTTCTGACAGGCATAGGTTTTAAATTTACACTCGCGCTTGAAGCATGGATGACATGGCTCGTCAGACTCGACACATATAGCCTTTTTAGACAGTGGCGGTGTATAGCCTGTGGAGGTGGAGCCAAAGATGCATACCTGAGGAATATCAAGAGCTGCAAGCGAATGCATAAGCCCTGAGTCATTGACCACAGCACCTGCACATAAAGTCAGAATATCAAGAGCCTCGGTAAGATCGGTCTTACCTGCTACATCATAAAAATAAGGTTTATATTCAGAGCCTATGTGAGATAGAACCTGCTCAACACTGTCTTTATCTTTTTGTGAGCCAAGAGCCATAATGGCATAACCTTTTTTAATAAAGTGCTCACATACTGCAGCATAGTATTCAAAAGGCCAAAGCTTTGAAGGGCCATAGTTGGCACCGCAGCCTATGGCAATAAACTTTCTGTCCGTTTTAAGATTAAGTCTGACAATTAGCTCTTCAGATGGAGGATAGGCCTTAAGGCTTGGATATTCAAAGTCCATCAGATCAGATGCTGTCTTAACCTCTTCATTTGAATAGGCAAGAGAGACATAGCGCTGTACCATCAAAGGAAAATCTTCTTTGTTTTTTCGCATCTCGTTGATAACAACATAGCGCGATTCGCCTTTAAGACCACGTCTGTAGTTAATGTCGGCATAATATGGAATCAGGGCTGACTTAAATGAATTTGGCAGAATAAAGGCCATATCATAATTGCCCTTGAGCGATCTGCCCACAACTTTTCTTCTTAGCAGATCAAACACGCCATGACCAAATGGATTTTCAATGGTATTGTCCACCTCTTCCATACGCTTGAGCACCGGTATGGTCCAGGCAGGAGCAAAGGCATCGATAATACATCCAGGATAGAGTTGTTTTAAAACTTTATACAGACTCTGGCTCATGATGATGTCGCCAAGCCATGACGGGCAGATAATAAGTATTCGTGTAGCTGTTTGCATGCTGTAAATCCTTGTTTTTAGATATTGTAGCAAATTTATATTAACTTGGCTTTTATGAATATCATGCCACTTTGTGGCAGTATTTTTTTTAGTTTTTATTAAGAGCAAAGATAACTATTATATAATCAGATGGAAAAGATGAAATTTAAGGTGGCAATATGATTATAGTGACTGGCGGTGCCGGCTTTATCGGCAGCAATATCGTCAAGCTTTTAAATGACAGAGGTCGCAAAGATATTTTAGTTGTTGACCATTTAAAAGACGGACACAAATTTACAAATCTTGTTGATCTGGATATTGCAGATTACATGGACAGGGACGATTTTCTAGCCCTGATTAAGGATGAAAAGGCTTTTGCCGCAAGATTTAATATAAGAGACATTGAGGGCATATTCCATGAGGGCGCCTGCTCTGCAACTACCGAGTGGGATGGTCAGTATGTAATGCGCAACAATTATGAGTATACAGTAACTCTCTTTGAGTTTGCCGTAAGTCATAAGATTCCATTTTTATATGCATCATCTGCAGCCACATACGGCGGCGGCTCTGTATTTGTTGAAAACAGAGTCAATGAGGCACCTTTGAATGTCTATGGCTATTCAAAATTCCTCTTTGATGAATATGTGCGCTCAAGACTACCACATATCAATTCTCAGGTTGTAGGTTTTAGATACTTTAATGTATACGGACCACGTGAAAATCATAAAGGATCTATGGCATCCGTTGCCTTCCATTTAAACAATCAGATGTTAAAGGGCGAAAATCCAAAACTGTTTAAAGGTTGTATGGGCTATCCAGACGGCGGCCAGACCCGTGACTTTGTTTACGTTGAGGATGTGTGCAAGGTAAACCTATGGTTCTGGGAACATAACGGTCCATCAGGTATTTACAACTGTGGTACAGGCAGAGCCGAGCCGTTTTTAAATATTGCCAAGGCTGTAATCAAGTATCACGGCAGAGGAGAGGTCGAGTTTATTGACTTCCCAGAGCACCTCGTAGGTCATTATCAGTGCTTTACCGAGGCGGATTTAACCAAGCTTAGAGCATCAGGATGCGACATAGAGTTTAAAACTGTAGCTCAGGGCGTAGCTGAGTATATGAAGTGGCTCAATTCAAGATAGTAGATGATATAACATACCCGCATTTTGTGGGTCTGGTACCAAACAAGCAGACAGGCGTAGAGTTCTGCGCCCGTCTGCAGTCTTTGGGTATTGACTGTGCAACACGCTTTAGCGGGGCTAGCATTGGTATCTATGTTGCAAATCAAAAAGATGTTTCAAGAGCAAAAATTGAACTTCTGTCATTTTGCAACAAGAGCTTTACACAGAGCAGTACAGCCTCTAAGGCCAGAGAAATGGCAAGAGCCAATGGGCTTATGACCTATCTGCAGACAGCTCTGGTGCGCTTTAACTTTCTGTCTGTGGTTACAGCCATTGAAGTTATCTGTGTCATTGCCTATGTCTATGGTCTGTTTGATGCCAACAGTGTCTATGCACTGCTGTGTCTTTACGATATAAGGCAGATAACGGATAGTGCTCAAATATGGAGACTTTTAACTCCAATTTTTGTACATTTTTCTATTTTGCACATTGCCTTTAATCTCGTTATGTTTGAGGCCTTTGCTCGCGGCATAGAAAATAAAATTGGCACTGTAAAGATATTATCCTTGGTTATATCCTCAGGACTTATATCAAATGCCCTGCAGTTTTTACTGCAAAACCATGAAACAGGATCCATTTTTGGTGGACTCTCTGGCGTGGTTTATGCGGTTATTGGTTATATGGCTATGCTCTCACGCCGCAAGGATCTACCAGATGAGTTATATATGCCACAGGGGCTTCTGACTGTGTCGGTTATATTTATAGGTATTGGCTTTTTATTGGGCGGTGTAGCTAATATCTGCCATTTAGGCGGACTGCTTGTAGGTCTGGCTGTTGGCTATTTTGATATGAAAAAGCTCAGGTTCTAGGCCTGAGCTTTAGATATTTTAAAATTTCCTCTTGATGTATTAATTACTGATAGAGGAAATTGATAATTAAAAAGTCCTGCACAATATTTCTGCCATCCTTTTCATACATCATATCGGATATTTTCTGCAGACACTCTGATCTAATCTCTTCTCTTGATGTTGGTTTGTTAACATCAGAAAAAACCTTGGAGCCGAGAATAGATATAATTGTATCTTTAATTAAGGCTTCACGTTCCTGCAACAGTGGCAGATCATTACTGTCCATAACCATGATATTGGCCTTGAGACGAACATAATGGAGCCTTTCTTTAGAATCGCTTTGAGCAAGGTTAGTAACAATATCAGGTTTTATATCAAAATAACCAACCTCAACCTGCTCTGTCATAGCATTTTCAAGTGCATTTGGATCTGCAGCTGGAACTTCTTCAGCATAGACATTAGCCGTCATGGTCATAAACGGTATGGCACATATTAAGGCCAGTTTGTTAAACATATAAGCTCCTCAAATTAATTTGGCACTTAAGCTCTACTTAATATACTTTAGTTTACTCCAATAATAAGAAAAACTAAAATATTTCTTGAAAGCTTTGAATCTATATCAAGTAAGAGCCTCCTAATCTTTCAATAATTTATAAAAACAGCCATTTTTAGAGCACTCATATACTAAAGATTTTTTATATGCTTTTTTCTGGCCGCAAAAGCTGCACCAAAAGCAGCAGGTTGCTCAAATATAGTTGGCTTTAAAAAGATGTTGTCTATAGGATATGATGCAATTCTCATAATCTCATTTTGTAAAATATCAAGCCTGTCATAGAGGTGAGGACCAATAGTGCCACCCAAAATGATTTTGACATCCAAGGCGTTGTTTAGATTATTTATCAGAATTGCAAGATACTTAATATATCGGTTATAACTTTCAAGTCTATTTAAACTAGGATTAGTGTTTAAATTTATAAAAAATTCTTCGATATTTTTATCTATACCAGAAAGTAACGCACTTTCATTTAAATATGGATCAACACATCCTTCCTTTCCGCAATAGCATAGTCTTCCGTTAGGAACCAAGGTTAAATGTCCAACCTCACCAGTTCTATTGTTAAGACCTTCCATCAGTCTACCTAGAACTACAATTCCACTTCCTACAGTTTTGGCTAGAGATAGATAAATAAAGCTGGCAGCATTGCTATAAGTACTAGTTTCTGCAATAGCTCCTGCGTTTGAGTCGTTAATTAAAAAAAGATCATGCTCATCTATCTTTAAAAACTCACCCAAATCCACAAAATCGAGCTTTAATGCATGGGATTGAGCCTCCATAGGAGGATTAATAATTCCTGCAGGAATGCTGATACCGAGACCTCTATTGATCGAAATATTTGACTTTAGATCAATAACTTTATTTTTGAAACATTTAAATTCAGCTATTAGCTTGGAGAAGTATTTTTCCTTAAATTCAAAGACCTCATTTATGGATTCCATATGTACTATGTTGTTACAAAAGTCGATTGCACAAAAAACATATGACTCTTTTTTGATGTCGATGCCTAAGGAGATAATATGATCTGGGTTGAATGTTAACTTAGTTGCCTTTTTACCTCCAGTAGAGGAGCATTTGCCATCAGCAATTATCACTCCTCGATCTGTCAGCTCTTTTGTATATGAAATAGCCGTTGGTAAAGAGATTCCATATTTGTTGGCAATTTCTGGATTAGATGTGAAGCCATGCCTCGTAATTAGGGTGCAGATAAGTCTAGGAACACTTAACTCTTTGCTTACAGTTTTTTCTCTATAAATGGTCCCTTTGACTTTTTTATGATTTTGTTTTGATGTTGTCGGCTTCACAGTGACCTCTGACCTTGTTGAAAATACAATGTTAATTTTGTTTATGCGTATTTACTGTTAAACTCGCCAGCATCGAAATGAATCAATCCTTATATGACCGTTTCGTTGCAGCAACTCCAATACTATTCTGTAGGTTAAGAGCTAGTAGGTATCTTAACAGTACCAAGAGATTTTTTAAATCGTATATTTATTGTTTACTAAAGTATCTTATTAGTAAAAATATTTTACTAATTGATAGAAAATCTCTTTGGAATGATGTTTTAAGCAAAAAAATCAATCTTTGTAAAAATTACAATTTAGATTCTAATGAAATCTTATTAATAGTGTATTTTTATTATTATAAATATGATGTATATCACATAAAAATACAGTAATTAGAAATAAATTTTATCATTCTGCTTGATTCAAATAAGATATTGATCACTTTTTGCGGTTTATAGTTAAAAATTTTCTAAATTTTTGTGAGAAATATCAAATTTAGGCGGTTTCATAGTAAATTGTTTTTAGTTATAAATAGAACAGGAAAAGTTCATTAATAAAATTATTTTAGGAAGTGCCTTATGAAAGCTTTAGTTTTAGAACACACAAAGCAGATTGCAGTAAAGGATGTTCCAGCTCCTGCAGTTGTTGGTGATAATGATGTCAAAATTAAAATCAATACCGTAGGTATATGCGGTAGTGATTGTCACTATTACCAATACGGAAAAATAGGATCCTTTGTCGTAGAGAAGCCAATGGTATTAGGTCATGAAGCTTCAGGAACAATTGTTGAGATTGGAAATAACGTTAAAAATCTAAAAGTTGGAGATAGGGTTTGTATGGAGCCTGGCATTCCAAATATGTCATCCATTCAAACACTATCTGGTTTTTATAATTTAGATCCTGAAGTAAGATTCTGGGCCACTCCTCCAATTGATGGATGTCTGTGCGAAACTGTTGTGCACCCTGCAGCTTTTACATTTAAGCTTCCAGATAACGTGTCCTATGCTGAAGGCGCAATGGTTGAGCCATTGGCTATAGGTATGCAGGCAGCAACTAAAGCTGAAATTAAGCCAGGTGATATTGGTTTAGTTTACGGTGCCGGCACTATAGGCATTCTCACAGCACTTGCAGCGCTTTCTGGAGGATGTTCAGATGTGATCATCTGTGATTTATTCGATGAAAAACTCGCTATAGCAAAACAGTATCCTGGTCTTCACCCAATAAATAGTAAGAATAAAGAAGAATTAGCAGCTAAGGTTTGTGAGTTAACATCTGGCATGGGTGTTAATGTTGCATTTGAATGTACAGGTGCTGCTCCTGTAATTTTAAATGTAACAGAGCATGTAGCTCCTAGCGGTACCGTTGTTCTTGTCGGTATGCCAATAGAACCTACACCATTTGATATTGTTGCAGCACAGGCAAAAGAAATAACCTTCAAAACCATTTTCAGATACGCAAATATGTATCCAAAAACTATTGCTTTATTGGCTTCTGGAAAACTTGATGTCAAACCGCTTATTTCTGCGAGATTCAAGTTTGATGACGTAGTAGATGCTTATGAAAGAGCTGCCGAAGGTCGTGCTACAGATGTCAAGATTGTTATAGAGATGGAGTAAAAGATGTCATACTTTACAGGAATTGATTGTGGTACACAAAGCACCAAAGTTGTAATAGTTGATACCGACACTCACAAGATTATTGGAGAGGGTAGTGCAGCTCACGACTTGATAGCTGACCACAATGGAAAACGCGAGCAAGAGGCTGAGTGGTGGATCGAGGCTTTAGTAAGTTCATTTAAACAGGCATTAAATCAGGCACAGATATCAGGAAAAGATATAAAGGGCATTGGTGTTTCTGGTCAGCAGCATGGATTTGTGCCTGTTGATAAAAATGGCAAAGTGATCTGTCCTGTAAAGTTATGGTGTGATACTTCCACCGCAAAAGAAAATCAGGAAATAATAGATGCTTTAGGAGGAACTAAGGCCTGCATTGAAAAGCTAGGAATAGTTCCTCAAACGGGATATACAGTATCAAAGATTTTAAATCTTAAGAAAAACAATAAGGAATTATATGAGCAGTTAGATAGCATCATGCTACCTCACGATTATATAAATTTCTATTTGACAGGGAATAAAGTCGCAGAATATGGAGACGCTTCTGGAACAGGCTTGTTAAATGTCAAAACAAAAAGTTACTCAAAAGAAGTAATTGATTCAATAGACAACTCAGGAAAGCTTGAGTCTTGCTTAAACACTCTTATTGATTCAACACAGATTGTTGGTACAGTAAGACCAGAAGTTGCAAAATTACTCGGCGTTACAACTGAGACAGTTGTATCTTCCGGTGGTGGTGACAATATGATGTCTGCCATTGGAACAGGAAATATCAAGACAGGCATTATAACCATGAGTCTTGGTACTTCAGGTACTCTGTTTACATATGCCGATAATGTAAATAAGATCACAGACGGGCAGATTGCAAACTTTTGTTCATCAACAAATGGCTATCTGCCATTAATCTGCACAATGAATGTAACATCTGCAACATCGATAGTACAGAATTTACTGGAAACTAATTTAGATGATTTTAATCATTATCTGCAGAGCACTCAACCGGGCGCTAATGGCCTGACTTTTTTACCATTCTTTAATGGAGAAAGAATTCCTGCTCTGCCAAATGCCAAGGCAAGTCTATATAACATTGACGCAACTAACTTTACAAATGCCAATTTATGTGTAGCTGCTACTGAAGGTGCTACATTTGGTTTGCGCTATGCAATTGATCTGTTTAGAAAACAGGGTATTGCAGTAAATCAGATTAGATTGACAGGTGGAGGTTCCAAGAGTCAGGCATGGAGAGAGATCGTCTCTAATACAGTTAACTCACCAGTTGTGTGCTTAACAAATAGTGAAGCTGCATCCTTAGGCGCTGCAATTCAGGTAATTTGGGCAAGCTCAGAGCATGCTACACAAAGCTCACTTATATCTCTTTGCAATGATTATGTTGGTTTAGATGCATCGACACAATATACACCAGATACCAGTAAAGTGTCTCTTTATGAAGAGGCTTATCAGCGTTACTTAGAGATTTTAAAATCAGCTTATCCTCAGGTACAAATATGACAATAGAAGTTAAAGATATCTTGTTGCATGTTGATGGCGTACAAAAGTCTTTTGGACAGGTACAAGCATTAAAGGAAGCCTTTTTCACCTTAAAAAGAGGCTCTATACATGCATTATGTGGAGGAAACGGTGCTGGAAAATCCACATTTTTAAGCATACTTATGGGCTTTATCTTACCAGATGCAGGCAATATTTATCTTAGAGGCAAGCAGGTTAATTTTAAACATCCTGGTGATGCCATAGATGCAGGAATAGCTATTGTGCAGCAAGAGCTTAGTGCTATTCCTGATTTAACAGTAGCTGAAAACATCTGGTTGGGAAGAGAGCCTAATAAAAATGGTTTTATAGACTTTAAGAAACTCAATCAGATGACTGACGAGTTGATGGAGAGCTTGCACTTTAATATTAAGTCAACATCCACAATGCGTTCTTTAAGTGTAGCAGAGCAACAACTTGTTGAAATTGCCAAGGCACTGTCACATGCAGATGCTGATGTGATTATTATGGATGAGCCTACATCAGCTATTGGCGAGGAAGACGCTCAAAAGATTTTTGAAGTAATCAAAATGCTGGCTGCAAAAGGAAAGGGCATTATTTACGTTTCACACAGACTCTCAGAGATATTTCAGATAGCAGACACATATACTGTGTTCAGAGATGGCCGCTATGTTACAGATGGCATGATTAAAGATCTCACAAGAGAAAAGCTCATTGAGCATATCATTGGAGGTGAATTAAAGAGCGAGTTTGAAAAGTTTAATAAGCCAACTGATGAAGTGATTTTAGAGGTAAAGAATTTAACCTGGAAAAAGAAAGTTAAAAATATATCTCTAAACCTCAAAAAAGGGGAGATTCTTGGCATTTACGGTCTTGTCGGATCTGGAAGAAGTGAGTTTTTAGACACAATCTTTGGTATTAAGCATGCTACTTCTGGAACAGTAGAAATAGATGGAAACGAGCTTAAATTAAAGCACGAGCCAAGCGACTCAATCAAAGCCGGCATAGCTTATGTTACAGAGGACCGAAAGGAGACAGGCCTGGTTCTGTGTAGATCAATATGTGAAAACATCAATATTGCTTCATTTACTGATATCAGTAAAAGCTCATTTGTTAATGAGAATAAAGAGTTAAGACGCGCTGACGATATGATTCGGTTATTTAATGTGAAAACACCAAATGCAGCTGAGATAGTTGGCAATTTATCTGGAGGTAACCAACAAAAAGTTGTATTGGGTCGATGGGCTTTAACCAATCCACTTGTTTTACTTTTAGATGAACCAACTCGAGGTATTGATGTTGGCGCTAAAAAGGAAATCTACAAGTTTATGTCAGAGCTTGCACTAGAAGGAAAGGGTATCATTATGGTTTCTTCAGAATTACCTGAAATTATTGGTATGAGTGACAGAATCATCGTATTTAAAGATGGTGAGTTTGTTGGAGAAGTTGATGCCAAAGAGGCAAGCCAGGCTAGTCTCATGAAGTTAGCCGTTTAGTTATTATGTATTGATTTTATATAAAAGGAACTCTCGATATGGATCTAGCACACAAAAAGGGACCATTTGGTCTGAGTAAAGATACTTTAAGAAAATCTGGAATTATTCTTGCGTTCATTGGTCTGTGCATAATTGTGTCAATCATCGGCCAAATTCAGGTAGCAAGAGGTGAGTGGGATAATAATTACTTCTTAAGCTACGACAACATGCTTATTATTCTTCGACAGATCTCAATCAATGGCATATTAGCAATTGGTATGACGTTTGTAATTATTACAGCAGGTGTTGATCTGTCTGTAGGCTCTGTACTTGCTTTGGCAGGTATTGTTGCAGCAAGATTTGCTACAAGTAATTCGGGTTTAAAAATTGGAGATACAACAGATGCTGTTCTGTTGCCTTTCTTAATTGCATTAGCAATAGGTACTGTTTGTGGCTATGTAAATGGTGCAATTTTAAGTAAGTATAGAATTCAGCCATTTATTGTCACTATGGGTATGTTATCTGCAGCTAGAGGTTTAACCCTGCTTACAACAGGAGGCAACCCAGTATCTCAGCTAAATAGTGATTTTAGATGGATCGGTAATGGATATATGGCTGGAATTCCTGTCCCAGTTGTAATTTATCTATTAATTTTTATTCTGTCATGGATTCTATTATATAAAACAACTTTTGGTCGCTATGTCTTTGCTGTAGGTGGCAATGAAAAGAGCGCAAGAACATCAGGTATAAATATCGTAAGAATTAAAGTGTTGGTTTATACATTGTCTGGCGCTTTGGCAGGTATTGCGGGTCTCATTTTAACAGCAAGAACTGGATCAGCTCAGACTAATGCAGGTAATGCTTATGAGTTAGACGCAATTGCTGCAGTAGTTATCGGTGGCACAAGTATGACTGGTGGTATAGGTACACTTGCAGGAACATTCTTCGGTGTACTGATTATAGGCGTTATGAACAACAGTTTAGATTTGTTAGGTGTTCCATCCTATTATCAGCAAGTTATTAAGGGCGCCTTGATTGTTATAGCAGTATTACTTGATCCTTCACGTAAATCAAAAGAATAATCTTTTAAAACTATAGGAGTTTTATTTATGAAAAAACTAGCTTTATCTGTTGCTTTAGCTTCAGCCTTATTTGCATCAACATCAGCAATGGCACAGCAGCCTGTAAAAATATCTGTTTTGATGTATGGTATGAAGGCAGAGTTTGTGCAATTAATGGAAAGATATGGTAAAGAGCACCCTGCAGTTACTTCTGGAGTTGCTGAGCTGACATTTTATGATGGACGTTACGACCCAATGGTTCAAAATAACCAGGCAGAAACTGCAATTCAGACTAAGACAAATGCCATTATTGTAAACCCTCTTGATTTTGAGGCAAATATTGATGTAGCAACTATGGCTAATGAAGCAGGAATTCCTGTAGTTGTAACAAATGCTAGACTTAACACCGAAGATATAACAGCAGAGGTTGTTTCTGATGATGTTAAGGGCGGCTACATGGAGGCTAAGGCTGTTTTAGGTAAATTAAAGTGTAAAGGCAACGTTGTTATTATTGAAGGACCGAAGGGTGGTTCAGGAGAAATTCAGCGTGGTCAGGGCAATGATACAGCTATTGCTGAGTGCGGTGAAGGCGCAGTGAAAGTTTTAGAAAGAAAGACAGCAAACTGGAGCCGTGCAGAAGCTATGGTCTTAATGGAGAACTGGTTACAGAAACATCGTGGTAAAATTGATGGAGTCATTGCACAGAATGATGAAATGGCTTTAGGTGCAATTGAAGCTATCAAGGGTGCAGGTTTAAATCCTAAAGATTTTGCTATTGCAGGTATTGATGGTGTATCTGATGCAATTAGAGCAGTACAGGAAGGTGAGATGGTATCTATTCTGCAGGATGCTAAAGCTCAAATGCATGGCTCTATAGATGTAGCTTTAAGAGCTGTAATTGGTCCAGAGTATAAGCCAATGTCAGATATTTGGGCACAGTATGAGCCTGAATTAAAATGGGAAGATGGTCAGTTAAAGCACTATATGATTCCATGGACTGTTGTAAGCACAGAAAATGCTCAGGCTTTACTTGATGCACGTAAATAAGAAATATTAATATAGACCTTAACTTGAGTGATAGAGGTAGGCATATGCCTACCTTTTATACTGCTCCTAGTTTTAAAGTATCTTCATAGACTTCAGTGTATTATACATTGTGTGGTATAGCATCTTAATTGGGTATGGTTAACAATTATCCTGCTGTTTATGAATAATTCGAACTTATATGGTGTAATTTTTATTTCTACAAATTTGTGGATATATTTTATATGGTACAGAGTATCTATTCCTCCTATTAAATCTTTGATGTAAGTTCACTTGTCGCAGATTTCATTTGTTCTTAAACGAGAGTGAACTAAAAACTGTGTAAACGAAGATAGATGATTTAAAATATAACCATTATCGGAGTTTACTTAATATGGCAAGAATTAAACATAGCCCAATGGCTGAAAAGATAGCTGACTTATAATGGAGCACTACAACCCAAAAGATGCCCAGAGTGCTCAAGATGCTATTAAAGAAGCATTTGCACCTGTTTTTGAAAGGATCCTTAATACTGAGCTTGATGCTCATTTAGGCTATAGCAAGAGCAGCACTGATGAGAAGGAGACCACCAACAGGCGCAACGGCTATTCTAAGAAAACCATTCAAGGCTCATTTGGTGAGGCAGAGATCAACACTCCACGTGATCGTGAAGGAACCTTTGAGCCAGTAATTATCCCAAAAAGGGAAAAAGACGTATCTCAGATAGAGCAAAAGGTCCTGGCCATGTATGCAAGAGGCATGAGTCAGAGGGATATAAGCTCAACCATTGAGGAAATCTATGGTTTTAAGCTCTCTCAAGACAAGATCTCCACTATAACGGACCTTATCCTGTCGGATGTTAATGAGTGGCTTAACAGGCCGTTAAAGCCTCTGTATACCTTTGTCTTTGTAGACTGCATCTATGTCAAGATGAAGAATGACAAGGGCTCTACAGAGAATCATGCCGTATATGTAATATTAGGCTTAGATGCTGAGGGGTATAAAGAGGTTTTGGGGCTTTATATATCCCCAACAGAGTCAAAGTCATGTTGGATGAATATATTTGACAATATCAAGAGCAGAGGCGTTAAGGACATACTTTTCCTGTCTATGGACGGTGTCTCTGGTCTTGAAGACGGAGTAAAGTCTATATTCCCGCAGACAGTTGTACAAAGATGCATTGTGCACCTTATACGCAATGCCTGTAAATATGTCCCTTACAAGGATTTAAAGGCTTTCTGTGCCGACTGCAAGGCAATGTATGGAGCTATTAATGCAGAGGCAGCTGAGGAAGCTCTGCTGCACCTTATAGACAAATGGGGTGATAAATACCCTGGAGCTATAAGGTGTGGGAGAACAATTTCAACCATGTAACACAGCTGTTTAACTATCCATCGGCAATACGCAAAATCATGTACACCACTAATGCTATAGAGGCCGTAAACTCCAGCTTACGTAAGGTCACTAAAATAGTATGTTTGAGAACAAGAATGCCGTGTTTAAAGTCTTTTATTTAAGAATTACAGGCGACCTGGCCAAGAAATGGGGTGTGAGCAGAGTCAGGAACTGGACATCTGTCTTAAACCAGATGACATGCATTGATAGTCTGGCTGAACGTATAAGGCCATAATAAACTAGTTTTAAAGCGTATAGGAGCAAGCCCGCGCGCGGATAGGTAATACTACGTATTACCTATGGGTTGTCGCATCCTGTAAAACATAGAGCAAGGGAGACAAAACGTGATAAACATGGATTCCTGCCCCCTCAGCCATTTATGGACAAGCCCCTACGGGTTGGCTACGCCAATCCATAAAAGGCTTTCAGGGGCAGGAAGAGGCAAAATCATGAATGAGGTATTGAATTGTTGAAAAAAACAAGATAGCATAAATTTAGATTCTAAATTGCGCAATTAAAGAATAAGAGATCTTAGTTTACAC
>NZ_UAPU01000001.1 GCF_900445255.1 Anaerobiospirillum thomasii | reverse complement strand
TAAAAACAGCCATTTTTAGAGCACTCATATACTAAAGATTTTTTATATGCTTTTTTCTGGCCGCAAAAGCTGCACCAAAAGCAGCAGGTTGCTCAAATATAGTTGGCTTTAAAAAGATGTTGTCTATAGGATATGATGCAATTCTCATAATCTCATTTTGTAAAATATCAAGCCTGTCATAGAGGTGAGGACCAATAGTGCCACCCAAAATGATTTTGACATCCAAGGCGTTGTTTAGATTATTTATCAGAATTGCAAGATACTTAATATATCGGTTATAACTTTCAAGTCTATTTAAACTAGGATTAGTGTTTAAATTTATAAAAAATTCTTCGATATTTTTATCTATACCAGAAAGTAACGCACTTTCATTTAAATATGGATCAACACATCCTTCCTTTCCGCAATAGCATAGTCTTCCGTTAGGAACCAAGGTTAAATGTCCAACCTCACCAGTTCTATTGTTAAGACCTTCCATCAGTCTACCTAGAACTACAATTCCACTTCCTACAGTTTTGGCTAGAGATAGATAAATAAAGCTGGCAGCATTGCTATAAGTACTAGTTTCTGCAATAGCTCCTGCGTTTGAGTCGTTAATTAAAAAAAGATCATGCTCATCTATCTTTAAAAACTCACCCAAATCCACAAAATCGAGCTTTAATGCATGGGATTGAGCCTCCATAGGAGGATTAATAATTCCTGCAGGAATGCTGATACCGAGACCTCTATTGATCGAAATATTTGACTTTAGATCAATAACTTTATTTTTGAAACATTTAAATTCAGCTATTAGCTTGGAGAAGTATTTTTCCTTAAATTCAAAGACCTCATTTATGGATTCCATATGTACTATGTTGTTACAAAAGTCGATTGCACAAAAAACATATGACTCTTTTTTGATGTCGATGCCTAAGGAGATAATATGATCTGGGTTGAATGTTAACTTAGTTGCCTTTTTACCTCCAGTAGAGAGCATTTTGCCATCAGCAATTATCACTCCTCGATCTGTCAGCTCTTTTGTATATGAAATAGCCGTTGGTAAAGAGATTCCATATTTGTTGGCAATTTCTGGATTAGATGTGAAGCCATGCCTCGTAATTAGGGTGCAGATAAGTCTAGGGAACACTTAAACTCTTTGCTTACAGTTTTTTCTCTATAAATGGTCCCTTTGACTTTTTTATGATTTTTTTTTGATGTTGTCGGCTTCACAGTGACCTCTGACCTTGTTGAAAATACAATGTTAATTTTGTTTATGCGTATTTACTGTTAAACTCGCCAGCATCGAAATGAATCAATCCTTATATGACCGTTTCGTTGCAGCAACTCCAATACTATTCTGTAGGTTAAGAGCTAGTAGGTATCTTAACAGTACAAAGAGATTTTTTAAATCGTATATTTATTGTTTACTAAAGTATCTTATTAGTAAAATATTTTACTAATTGATAGAAAATCTCTTTGGAATGATGTTTTAAGCAAAAAAATCAATCTTTGTAAAAATTACAATTTAGATTCTAATGAAATCTTATTAATAGTGTATTTTATTATTATAAATATGATGTATATCACATAAAAATACCAGTAATTAGAAATAAATTTTATCATTCTGCTTGATTCAAATAAGATATTGATCACTTTTTGCCGGTTTATAGTTAAAAATTTTCTAAATTTTTGTGAGAAATATCAAATTTAGGCGTTCATAGTAATTGTTTTTAGTTATAAATAGAACAGGAAAAGTTCATTAATAAAATTATTTTAGGAAGTGCCTTATGAAAGCTTTAGTTTTAGAACACACAAAGCAGATTGCAGTAAAGGATGTTCCAGCTCCTGCAGTTGTTGGTGATAATGATGTCAAAATTAAAATCAATACCGTAGGTATATGCGGTAGTGATTGTCACTATTACCAATACGGAAAAATAGGATCCTTTGTCGTAGAGAAGCCAATGGTATTAGGTCATGAAGCTTCAGGAACAATTGTTGAGATTGGAAATAACGTTAAAAATCTAAAAGTTGGAGATAGGGTTTGTATGGAGCCTGGCATTCCAAATATGTCATCCATTCAAACACTATCTGGTTTTTATAATTTAGATCCTGAAGTAAGATTCTGGGCCACTCCTCCAATTGATGGATGTCTGTGCGAAACTGTTGTGCACCCTGCAGCTTTTACATTTAAGCTTCCAGATAACGTGTCCTATGCTGAAGGCGCAATGGTTGAGCCATTGGCTATAGGTATGCAGGCAGCAACTAAAGCTGAAATTAAGCCAGGTGATATTGGTTTAGTTTACGGTGCCGGCACTATAGGCATTCTCACAGCACTTGCAGCGCTTTCTGGAGGATGTTCAGATGTGATCATCTGTGATTTATTCGATGAAAAACTCGCTATAGCAAAACAGTATCCTGGTCTTCACCCAATAAATAGTAAGAATAAAGAAGAATTAGCAGCTAAGGTTTGTGAGTTAACATCTGGCATGGGTGTTAATGTTGCATTTGAATGTACAGGTGCTGCTCCTGTAATTTTAAATGTAACAGAGCATGTAGCTCCTAGCGGTACCGTTGTTCTTGTCGGTATGCCAATAGAACCTACACCATTTGATATTGTTGCAGCACAGGCAAAAGAAATAACCTTCAAAACCATTTTCAGATACGCAAATATGTATCCAAAAACTATTGCTTTATTGGCTTCTGGAAAACTTGATGTCAAACCGCTTATTTCTGCGAGATTCAAGTTTGATGACGTAGTAGATGCTTATGAAAGAGCTGCCGAAGGTCGTGCTACAGATGTCAAGATTGTTATAGAGATGGAGTAAAAGATGTCATACTTTACAGGAATTGATTGTGGTACACAAAGCACCAAAGTTGTAATAGTTGATACCGACACTCACAAGATTATTGGAGAGGGTAGTGCAGCTCACGACTTGATAGCTGACCACAATGGAAAACGCGAGCAAGAGGCTGAGTGGTGGATCGAGGCTTTAGTAAGTTCATTTAAACAGGCATTAAATCAGGCACAGATATCAGGAAAAGATATAAAGGGCATTGGTGTTTCTGGTCAGCAGCATGGATTTGTGCCTGTTGATAAAAATGGCAAAGTGATCTGTCCTGTAAAGTTATGGTGTGATACTTCCACCGCAAAAGAAAATCAGGAAATAATAGATGCTTTAGGAGGAACTAAGGCCTGCATTGAAAAGCTAGGAATAGTTCCTCAAACGGGATATACAGTATCAAAGATTTTAAATCTTAAGAAAAACAATAAGGAATTATATGAGCAGTTAGATAGCATCATGCTACCTCACGATTATATAAATTTCTATTTGACAGGGAATAAAGTCGCAGAATATGGAGACGCTTCTGGAACAGGCTTGTTAAATGTCAAAACAAAAAGTTACTCAAAAGAAGTAATTGATTCAATAGACAACTCAGGAAAGCTTGAGTCTTGCTTAAACACTCTTATTGATTCAACACAGATTGTTGGTACAGTAAGACCAGAAGTTGCAAAATTACTCGGCGTTACAACTGAGACAGTTGTATCTTCCGGTGGTGGTGACAATATGATGTCTGCCATTGGAACAGGAAATATCAAGACAGGCATTATAACCATGAGTCTTGGTACTTCAGGTACTCTGTTTACATATGCCGATAATGTAAATAAGATCACAGACGGGCAGATTGCAAACTTTTGTTCATCAACAAATGGCTATCTGCCATTAATCTGCACAATGAATGTAACATCTGCAACATCGATAGTACAGAATTTACTGGAAACTAATTTAGATGATTTTAATCATTATCTGCAGAGCACTCAACCGGGCGCTAATGGCCTGACTTTTTTACCATTCTTTAATGGAGAAAGAATTCCTGCTCTGCCAAATGCCAAGGCAAGTCTATATAACATTGACGCAACTAACTTTACAAATGCCAATTTATGTGTAGCTGCTACTGAAGGTGCTACATTTGGTTTGCGCTATGCAATTGATCTGTTTAGAAAACAGGGTATTGCAGTAAATCAGATTAGATTGACAGGTGGAGGTTCCAAGAGTCAGGCATGGAGAGAGATCGTCTCTAATACAGTTAACTCACCAGTTGTGTGCTTAACAAATAGTGAAGCTGCATCCTTAGGCGCTGCAATTCAGGTAATTTGGGCAAGCTCAGAGCATGCTACACAAAGCTCACTTATATCTCTTTGCAATGATTATGTTGGTTTAGATGCATCGACACAATATACACCAGATACCAGTAAAGTGTCTCTTTATGAAGAGGCTTATCAGCGTTACTTAGAGATTTTAAAATCAGCTTATCCTCAGGTACAAATATGACAATAGAAGTTAAAGATATCTTGTTGCATGTTGATGGCGTACAAAAGTCTTTTGGACAGGTACAAGCATTAAAGGAAGCCTTTTTCACCTTAAAAAGAGGCTCTATACATGCATTATGTGGAGGAAACGGTGCTGGAAAATCCACATTTTTAAGCATACTTATGGGCTTTATCTTACCAGATGCAGGCAATATTTATCTTAGAGGCAAGCAGGTTAATTTTAAACATCCTGGTGATGCCATAGATGCAGGAATAGCTATTGTGCAGCAAGAGCTTAGTGCTATTCCTGATTTAACAGTAGCTGAAAACATCTGGTTGGGAAGAGAGCCTAATAAAAATGGTTTTATAGACTTTAAGAAACTCAATCAGATGACTGACGAGTTGATGGAGAGCTTGCACTTTAATATTAAGTCAACATCCACAATGCGTTCTTTAAGTGTAGCAGAGCAACAACTTGTTGAAATTGCCAAGGCACTGTCACATGCAGATGCTGATGTGATTATTATGGATGAGCCTACATCAGCTATTGGCGAGGAAGACGCTCAAAAGATTTTTGAAGTAATCAAAATGCTGGCTGCAAAAGGAAAGGGCATTATTTACGTTTCACACAGACTCTCAGAGATATTTCAGATAGCAGACACATATACTGTGTTCAGAGATGGCCGCTATGTTACAGATGGCATGATTAAAGATCTCACAAGAGAAAAGCTCATTGAGCATATCATTGGAGGTGAATTAAAGAGCGAGTTTGAAAAGTTTAATAAGCCAACTGATGAAGTGATTTTAGAGGTAAAGAATTTAACCTGGAAAAAGAAAGTTAAAAATATATCTCTAAACCTCAAAAAAGGGGAGATTCTTGGCATTTACGGTCTTGTCGGATCTGGAAGAAGTGAGTTTTTAGACACAATCTTTGGTATTAAGCATGCTACTTCTGGAACAGTAGAAATAGATGGAAACGAGCTTAAATTAAAGCACGAGCCAAGCGACTCAATCAAAGCCGGCATAGCTTATGTTACAGAGGACCGAAAGGAGACAGGCCTGGTTCTGTGTAGATCAATATGTGAAAACATCAATATTGCTTCATTTACTGATATCAGTAAAAGCTCATTTGTTAATGAGAATAAAGAGTTAAGACGCGCTGACGATATGATTCGGTTATTTAATGTGAAAACACCAAATGCAGCTGAGATAGTTGGCAATTTATCTGGAGGTAACCAACAAAAAGTTGTATTGGGTCGATGGGCTTTAACCAATCCACTTGTTTTACTTTTAGATGAACCAACTCGAGGTATTGATGTTGGCGCTAAAAAGGAAATCTACAAGTTTATGTCAGAGCTTGCACTAGAAGGAAAGGGTATCATTATGGTTTCTTCAGAATTACCTGAAATTATTGGTATGAGTGACAGAATCATCGTATTTAAAGATGGTGAGTTTGTTGGAGAAGTTGATGCCAAAGAGGCAAGCCAGGCTAGTCTCATGAAGTTAGCCGTTTAGTTATTATGTATTGATTTTATATAAAAGGAACTCTCGATATGGATCTAGCACACAAAAAGGGACCATTTGGTCTGAGTAAAGATACTTTAAGAAAATCTGGAATTATTCTTGCGTTCATTGGTCTGTGCATAATTGTGTCAATCATCGGCCAAATTCAGGTAGCAAGAGGTGAGTGGGATAATAATTACTTCTTAAGCTACGACAACATGCTTATTATTCTTCGACAGATCTCAATCAATGGCATATTAGCAATTGGTATGACGTTTGTAATTATTACAGCAGGTGTTGATCTGTCTGTAGGCTCTGTACTTGCTTTGGCAGGTATTGTTGCAGCAAGATTTGCTACAAGTAATTCGGGTTTAAAAATTGGAGATACAACAGATGCTGTTCTGTTGCCTTTCTTAATTGCATTAGCAATAGGTACTGTTTGTGGCTATGTAAATGGTGCAATTTTAAGTAAGTATAGAATTCAGCCATTTATTGTCACTATGGGTATGTTATCTGCAGCTAGAGGTTTAACCCTGCTTACAACAGGAGGCAACCCAGTATCTCAGCTAAATAGTGATTTTAGATGGATCGGTAATGGATATATGGCTGGAATTCCTGTCCCAGTTGTAATTTATCTATTAATTTTTATTCTGTCATGGATTCTATTATATAAAACAACTTTTGGTCGCTATGTCTTTGCTGTAGGTGGCAATGAAAAGAGCGCAAGAACATCAGGTATAAATATCGTAAGAATTAAAGTGTTGGTTTATACATTGTCTGGCGCTTTGGCAGGTATTGCGGGTCTCATTTTAACAGCAAGAACTGGATCAGCTCAGACTAATGCAGGTAATGCTTATGAGTTAGACGCAATTGCTGCAGTAGTTATCGGTGGCACAAGTATGACTGGTGGTATAGGTACACTTGCAGGAACATTCTTCGGTGTACTGATTATAGGCGTTATGAACAACAGTTTAGATTTGTTAGGTGTTCCATCCTATTATCAGCAAGTTATTAAGGGCGCCTTGATTGTTATAGCAGTATTACTTGATCCTTCACGTAAATCAAAAGAATAATCTTTTAAAACTATAGGAGTTTTATTTATGAAAAAACTAGCTTTATCTGTTGCTTTAGCTTCAGCCTTATTTGCATCAACATCAGCAATGGCACAGCAGCCTGTAAAAATATCTGTTTTGATGTATGGTATGAAGGCAGAGTTTGTGCAATTAATGGAAAGATATGGTAAAGAGCACCCTGCAGTTACTTCTGGAGTTGCTGAGCTGACATTTTATGATGGACGTTACGACCCAATGGTTCAAAATAACCAGGCAGAAACTGCAATTCAGACTAAGACAAATGCCATTATTGTAAACCCTCTTGATTTTGAGGCAAATATTGATGTAGCAACTATGGCTAATGAAGCAGGAATTCCTGTAGTTGTAACAAATGCTAGACTTAACACCGAAGATATAACAGCAGAGGTTGTTTCTGATGATGTTAAGGGCGGCTACATGGAGGCTAAGGCTGTTTTAGGTAAATTAAAGTGTAAAGGCAACGTTGTTATTATTGAAGGACCGAAGGGTGGTTCAGGAGAAATTCAGCGTGGTCAGGGCAATGATACAGCTATTGCTGAGTGCGGTGAAGGCGCAGTGAAAGTTTTAGAAAGAAAGACAGCAAACTGGAGCCGTGCAGAAGCTATGGTCTTAATGGAGAACTGGTTACAGAAACATCGTGGTAAAATTGATGGAGTCATTGCACAGAATGATGAAATGGCTTTAGGTGCAATTGAAGCTATCAAGGGTGCAGGTTTAAATCCTAAAGATTTTGCTATTGCAGGTATTGATGGTGTATCTGATGCAATTAGAGCAGTACAGGAAGGTGAGATGGTATCTATTCTGCAGGATGCTAAAGCTCAAATGCATGGCTCTATAGATGTAGCTTTAAGAGCTGTAATTGGTCCAGAGTATAAGCCAATGTCAGATATTTGGGCACAGTATGAGCCTGAATTAAAATGGGAAGATGGTCAGTTAAAGCACTATATGATTCCATGGACTGTTGTAAGCACAGAAAATGCTCAGGCTTTACTTGATGCACGTAAATAAGAAATATTAATATAGACCTTAACTTGAGTGATAGAGGTAGGCATATGCCTACCTTTTATACTGCTCCTAGTTTTAAAGTATCTTCATAGACTTCAGTGTATTATACATTGTGTGGTATAGCATCTTAATTGGGTATGGTTAACAATTATCCTGCTGTTTATGAATAATTCGAACTTATATGGTGTAATTTTTATTTCTACAAATTTGTGGATATATTTATATGGTACAGAGTATCTATTCCCTCCCTATTAAATCTTTGATGTAAGTTCACTTGTCGCAGATTTTCATTTGTTCTTAAACAGATCCTTTACTATCACTTTAGCGTCTCAATTATCTTGAACCTGATTTTTATAACTATCCACAACCTCCAACAGTTAAGTGTAATACGCTTTATGTGTCTTACTTATAGTAAATAACGGAGCTTTGCTTCCATTAGACAGTAGATTAAGGTCTGAATTAGAATTTAAATGTGTTTTAATCTATGATTGCCGTCCGAGTTTTTGGTGGATTCTAAGGCAATGTATTTAACTCATTTGATTAAGTAGTGTTCACTGGAAGCAACTTTTAATGATTCGACCAAACCTGCATACGCTTTTGTCTATGAAATAGTCATGCCAAAGGTCTTTATGAGGCTGTTTTAGCCCCCCCCCCCCCCCCTTATAAAATACAGCATAAGTCACAAAATTTTAGTGAAATTGTGACGGATAAACAAAAGTCAATTAATAGTTAACTTGATAAATTTACATTTAATAACAATAGGTTATTTCAATATTACAACGTATTCCATATTCTGATTTTATTGTAAAAAATATCAAACAGGTCACAAAAAAATGCACACTTTTTACCATACATTTTAAGGCTGTCACGAAAATGTACATAGTTTATAGACATTATAATGAATATTATCTATATAAATTATAAAAGACGGAGGTTTGAGTTATGTTAGATTCATATAAGAATGAAGTTTTAGTTTGTTCACAAAATGCCGAAAGATCTGGTCTTTGCAAACACAGATCAGGTAATTTTAGCGTCAGGGTTCCAGATTCAGACTTAATCTGTATTACAGCATCTGGCTTTGATCGCATGCGTATGACCGAAAGAGATATTGTAGTCATGGATCTTGAAGGTCGTGTGGTTGAGGCTCTGACCAATTTAAAACCTACAAGTGAGGCTCTTATGCACATTGCCATATATAAAGACAGACAGGATGTGCATGCTATAGCCCATACCCACTCAACAACTGCAACTGCCTTTAGCGTTTTAAACAAGCCAATTCCGGCCATTATCTATGAGCTGTCACTGCTCAACTGCAAAGATGGCAACACCATACCTGTTGCAAAATACGGTCGTCCTGGCACCAAGGAGCTTGCTGATAACGTAATTGAGGCACTAAAGGACAGTGATGTGGCTCTTATGCAGCAGCATGGAACCATTGCTGTACATCAGGATTCTCTGCATGAGGCTGTACTGCGCTGTGAGTACATGGAGGAGCTTGCCCGCATGTATCTGACAACACTTACAGTTTTAGGTCCAGGACGTGAACCTCCTGTTGTTCCTCAAAGTGAACTGCAGAAGTGGGAATATCCAAAGGAAATCATTTTACCTTCAAAATAATCACTAACCAATGTGAGGTGTATATGAAAATTAAACAAACATTACTGGCTGTAGCATTTGGAGCCGCCGCTGTTTCTGCTTCACTGCCTGTTATGGCAGCCGACGTTAACGGCAAGGAAATTAAAATTGCCGTAGTTAGAAACTTAGCTGCAGGCGATCATACTCAGCAGTTCCTGGCAGGCTGTGTCAGCGAGGGCAAAAAGTTTGGCTACAAGGTTGATACATTCGTAACCGACGGTGTTGACTCAAGAGCGCAGGAAACTACAGCTCAGGTTATCTCAAAAGGCTATGACGGCATTATTCTGTCACACGGTCAGCTTTCATACTCCTACGATCTGTTAAAGCCAGCCGTTGACAAAGGCATTAAGGTTGTAACTTTCGATACCATGCCATTTAAAGGCGGCGATCCAAAAGGTGAGCTGTTACCTACAGTAACCTCAACTGCCCAGGATGACTATGCATTAGCCGAGCTCTCATTAGGTCAGATGATGGCTGACTTTGAGGCCAAGGGCGGCAAATACCCAATGAAAGTATTAAAGACCTTCATGGGCCCAGGTGTTCCACCTCTTGACAGACGTAACACTATATACACTAAGCTTGAGAAAGAAGGCAAAATAAAGACTGTCTACACTATCTCTCCATCAGATCCAGCTAATGCCCGTGGTGACGTAACCACCAAGACAGCAGCAATTCTGCCAACTCTAAGACCAGGCAAAGTAGATGCAATCTGGGGCTGCTATGATGAGCTTGCCAAGGGCGTACTGCAGGCCTTAAACGATGCCAACCGCACTGATATGCCTATGTACACCATCGACATCTCAAACGATGACATTCAGCTTATGGTCAGAAATCCAAAAGTCTGGATCTCATCTGCAGCTGTAGATCCAAAACTCATCGGTGTAGTTAATATGCGTCTTATGGCTATGAAGCTCAACAACATTCAGACTCCTGACTATTTCAACCTTGAGGCTAAGAACATTAAGACATCTGAATTAAATGAGGGTGTCACAATGGAGAATCTTGTACAAATAGTTGAAGGCTGGGGCAATGCCGATGATCCAGTTAAGGCTCTAAATACACCAGAGATTCAGAAACTCTATGTAAACAAGTAATATATTAAGGGGAACTCATGACCGTGGATAAATTTCACTTAAGCATGAAAAATATCGAGATCGAGTTCCCCGGTATTAAAGCTCTCAAAGGCGTAGACTTTAATACCGAGGGAGGAGTGATTCATGCTCTTGTAGGTGCCAACGGCGCCGGTAAATCAACACTGATGAGTGTGCTATCTGGCAGATACACACACTATACAGGAGAGATCAGTATCAACGGTCAGAACGTTGAGATACGCTCTGCCTCAGATGCCAAAAAGCTAGGACTTGAGATTGTATATCAGGAGGTGGACACAGCCCTGATACCTTATCTGTCCGTAGCTGAAAATGTCATGTTTAACAATATGGTAAACAGCATGACAGGATCTGTTGTATCCTGGAGTGAGATCAAGCGTGTCGCCAAAGAGCAGCTGGACAAGCTCAACATCACCCTTGATTTAAATGCGCATGTTGATACTCTGACCCTCGCTCAAAAGCAGATGGTTTTAATTGCAAGATGCCTTGCATCAAACTGTCGTCTTTTAATTCTTGATGAGCCTACCGCTCCTTTATCTAATACTGAAACCAAAGAACTCTTTAGAGTTGTAAGAGATTTATCCTCAAAAGGCCTGGCCATTATCTTTATATCCCATAGACTGGCCGAGCTTTATGAGATCTGCTCACAGATTACAGTTATGCGTGATGGAGCTAATGTCTGCTCCTATCCATTAACCAAAGAGATTGAGCAGAATACTATTGTCGAGCAGATGCTTGGACGTAGCTACAGTGATGCCTATCAGAAAATGGATATCAAATTAGGCAAGGAGCTGCTACGCGTTGAGCATTTAAGCGAAAGGGAAAATGCCGTACAGGATATCAACCTTTATGTAAGAGAAGGTGAGATTGTAGGCATTGCAGGTCTTGTAGGCGCCGGTAAAACTGAGCTGTGTAAAACACTCTTTGGAGCCATGCAGGCCAGAGAAGGAACCATTACCCTAGAGGGTAAAAAGGTTGACTGCTCTACCCCATATCATGCCGTACAGAACGGTTTTGCCCTCGTGCCTGAAGAGAGACGTAAAGAGGGTGTACTTATCACCGACAGCGTCTATGAAAATATATCCATTGCCGCCATTGACAGCGTGTGCAATGCCGCCAAGGTTGTAAGCGTCAGAAAACAGAAGGCTGTAGCTGACAGATATATTGAAGATCTGGGTATTAAAACACCGTCTAATGACAAGGTGGTAGCACTGCTCTCAGGTGGTAATCAGCAAAAGGTGGTGCTAGCCAAATGGTTAAACTCCAAGGCCAAGGTCTATATCTTTGATGAACCAACCAAGGGTATTGACGTAGGTGCCAAGCAGGATATGTATGTGCTGATTGAAAAGCTGGCCGCCTCTGGATGCGGAGCCATCTATGCCACATGCGAGTTTAACGAGATTTTAAGCATTTGCGACCGTATCTATGTTATGTACGACGGTCAGATTGTAAAAGAACTTTTACCTAAAGAAACTAGTGAAAAAGAGCTGTTGTTCTATTGCACAGGAGGCAGATAACATGATTGCAAAAACAATTGAACAAAATCAAAAAGAAGATCTGATAAGACAGTGCGTAGACTTCTGCATGAAGTGGGGCACCATTATAGTCACTGTGCTGGTGTTCATATTCTTCACCTTTGCCACATGGGATAGTGAGTATAATGAAAGTCTGTTTTTAACAGCAGATAACATGATTACCATCCTGCGCTCCATATCTATTATGGCCATTATTGCCATAGGCATTACCTTCTCACTGGCTGTAAACGGTATGGATCTGGCTGTAGGATCAACTGCCAATCTGGCTGATACCTTTGTTATGACTATGTTTGTCTGGTACGGCCTGTCAGTTGGTATGTCTATCACTCTGACCATTTTAGTCTGTCTGTGTGTAACTCTTGTTAACACCTTCCTCATCATCAAGATGAAGATACCAGATATGATTGCCACCTTAGCTGTTATGTTCATGCTGCAGGGTGTTGCTCTGACCTATTCAAACGGCGGCGCTATCACCGAGCGTATGATGCTGCCAGACGGAACTCAGGCTCCAGGTCTTGTACCTCCATTCTTCCGCGAGTTTGGTATTGAGCCATATCTGATTATTATCATGATTGCAGTGGTAGGCTTTGCATGGTTCTTCTTAAACTTCACCAAGTACGGCAGATTCATGTATGCCATCGGCGGTAATCCTGAGGCAGCCCGTCTGTCAGGTATTCCTGTCAACAGATATAAGTTTTTAGCCTATCTGCTCTCTGCCGCTTTTGCAGCCATCGGCGGTATCTGCCTTGCAGCACGTGTAGGTACTGCTCAGGTTGGTGCAGGTGATACCTTCTTAATGCCGGCAGTTGCCGCAGCCTTTATCGGTTACTCAATTGCTGGTGCAGGCAAACCAAATGCCTTTGGTACCCTGGTAGGTGCTGTTCTCATCGGTATTCTGGAAAATGGTCTTATTATGATGGCTGTACCTTACTATGCCATGAATATTATCAAGGGTCTGGTTCTGGCTGGTGCTCTGGCCATTACATACTCAGTTAAAAAATAAAAATGTAAAAGGAGTGATTATGTCTTTATATGATACTTATTTCCTAATGAAAGCTGATGATGTTGCAGCCTATGTTTTAAACAAACTGCCAGATTTCTTTGCACCTGATGCCAAACTCACCTGCAAGGAAATCGGTGATGGCAACCTAAATTACGTGTTCAGAGTTACAGATGAAAATTCTGGCAAAACCATTATTGTAAAGCAGGCTGCAGAAGAGCTACGTATTTCCAAGGAAATTAAAATTTCAACTGACAGAGGTCGTATCGAGTCTGAGATTTTAGGCATACAGGGTGATATCTGCCCTGGTATGGTACCTAAGGTATATCTATATGATGGTGTTATGTGCGCCTTCATCATGGAGGATATGATTGGCCACTATATGATGCGTACAGCCTTATGCGAGCACAAAATATTTCCAAAGTTTGCAGATCAGTGCTCCACCTTCCTGGCAAGAACACTGCTTCTGACCTCTGATATTGTAGATGAGCACAAGCATAAGAAGGAGCAGGTACGCCGTTTTATCAATCCTCAAATCTGCGAGATTACAGAGGATCTGGTCTACTCAGAGCCATACCTTAACTACAATGATAGAAACAATGTGTTTTCACCAAATCTTGAGTTTGTGCAAAAGGAGCTCTACAGCGACAAGGCTCTGCACCTTGAGGTGGCCAAGCTTAAATTTGAGTTTATGAACAATGCCCAGTCATTAATTCATGGTGATCTGCACACAGGCTCTATTTTCATCAACGAAGAGCACTCATTCTTCTTTGACTGTGAATTTGCCTGCTATGCTCCTATGTCCTATGACATAGGCAATATCATGGCCAATCTGTTCTTTGCCTGGGCCAATGGTGATGCCACCATTGAAGATCCTGTGCACAAAGAGAAATTCTGCACCTGGTGTATTGAAACCATAGAGCAGATTCTAGATGGCTTTAAGGTTAAATTCAGCCAGCTTTATCAGGCCCATGCAACAGATCATATGGCCAAATGCAAAGGCTTTTTAGATTTCTACCTGCAAAGAGTGATTGAGGATACAGCAGGTGTTGTAGGTTTAGAGCTTATTCGTCGTACCGTAGGTATGGCCAATGTTAAGGATATAACCTCAATCAAGGATGAAAAGGCCAGAACAAGAGCAGAGCGTATTATCATAACCTACGCCAAGAACTGTATTTTAAACAGAAGCTCATTCTCCACAGGATTTGATTTTGTCTGCGCCATGAACAAGGCTATAGCTAAATTTTAGAGGATTGAAAATATGTCAATTTTAGATTACGCAACAGTAAGTCTTGATGATGAGAAAAAAGCACTGGTGATTATTGATCAGACTCTGCTGCCAAATGAAACCAAGATTTTACATTTAACCGAGCAAAAGGATATATGGCAGGCAATTTATGAGCTCAAAGTGCGCGGAGCTCCTGCTATTGGTGACGCTGCGGCCATTGGCATCTATCTTGCCGCCTGTGAGATCTTTAAGAGCAAAAAGGATTTTGACTCTTTCTATGCAGATTTTGTCAAAGCCAAAGATTATCTAGACTCTGCCCGTCCGACAGCTGTAAATCTGTCATGGGCACTAAAGCGCATGGACAAGGTGGTACAGGATAATAAAACCCTGGCCGTAGATAAGATTGTTGAGCTTTTGAAAAAAGAGGCTCAGGCTATTGTAGATGAGGATATCTGGATCTGCCGTAACATAGGTGAGTACGGTGTTACCCTGATTAAAGACGGCGATGGTCTCTTAACTCACTGCAATGCAGGTCAGCTTGCCACAGCCAAATATGGCACAGCCACTGCTCCTATGTATATAGCTCATGAAAAGGGCATGAAAATCAAGGTATTTTCAGATGAGACCAGACCTTTACTGCAAGGTGCCCGTCTTACTGCCTATGAGCTGCACAGTGCCGGTATTGATGTTACTTCAATCTGCGACAGCGCCGCTCCTACAGTAATGCGCAACGGCTGGGTACAGGCAGTCTTTGTAGGCTGTGACCGCGTAGCTGCCAACGGCGATTTTGCCAATAAGATTGGCACATCAGCTGTAGCTCTGGCTGCCAAGCGCTTTGGCATCCCATTTTATGTGTGTGCACCAACCTCAACTATAGATCTTGGCACCAAATCAGGCAGCGAGATTGTAATTGAGGAGCGTGATGGCAAAGAGGTATCACATATGTGGTATGAAAAGCCAATGATTGCAGATGGAGTGAAAATCTACAATCCTGCCTTTGACGTAACAGACCATGATCTGGTAACGGGCTTTGTGACCGAATATGGCATAGTCAAAGCTCCGTTTGAACAGGGACTTGCGGAAGTTGTCAAAAAGGCTGATAGCAAAGACAAGTAAATAGAAATCATAAAAGGATCTGCCATGTTTGACAGATCCTTTTGTTTTAAGCGGATAGATAAGATGACACAATGTATAAAAATACTGGCTGTTGCAGATCCGGCCGTTTTTGCCTTTGATGATGAAAAGCTTGATATATTCAGTGCCTTTTCCCACAAAGTTGTCTTTGAGATGCACCCATGGAGTGAATATACAAAGCTTCTGCAGCTGTCACTCTCTGGCTCTGGAGGCTATGACATAGTCATGTTCCCAGGTCACCTGTTTTTAAAGGATCTGGTTGATAACAAACAGCTAAGCCCACTTGATTTTAATGCAGATAAATTGCGCATGGGTCTTGCCTATGACATAAAAATGCATGACAGACTCTATGCCTTTCCTGCCTTTTATGACGGACACATTATTGTCTTTAAAAAGGGAGTAAGCGCAAGGCTTGATGCTTATGACAATAAAATCATAGAGCCAGATACTTTTATCAAGCTTGCCACAGAAGATTTTAAGGGCGCCTTTAGTGTCAAAGCCGCGGCCTCTGAGATCTTCACTGACGCTCTGCCATTTTTACGCTATACACATAATGGCACAATACAGGATATCTACACACAAGATGGCCTTATTGAAAAAGCAGATGCTTTTACACAGCGTCTTGCAGCCTACTGCTCGTTAAAAGACAGCGCGCTGCCAGGTACAGACAAATTTGGCAATGAAGAGGTGGCATCTGCCCTTATCAAAGATGAGGCACAGCTTATTATAACCTGGTCAGGACAGCTGGGACTAATTGACAGACAGATGCCTTTAGATGAGGGGTATGGCTTTGCCACGCTCTCTACAGCCTGGAATGTAGCCTGGAATTTTGGACTTTTAGAGTCTTCTTGTAACAAAGAGATCTGTCATGAGCTTTTTGACTATCTGTGCTGCAGTGATATAGATAAAAAGTGTGCCTTATACTCAGGTACGCCTCTGTACAAGGATACAGTCTTGACAGACCATGGAGCAAGGCTCTTGATCTGCTGCTTGAGCATGCCAAACCTCTGCCTTTTGCTGACAGCTCACCTGCTAAAAACGGTCTTTTATATGAGTACATATACAAAGCCTATACAGGACAGATGGATGCTACACAGGCTCTGTCAGAGGCCTTTTTAAAGATTGGTGCTATGGAGAGGTCATAGGCTTAACTTCTTGATTTGAGGCTTTAATTATTGTCATGTTGATCAATAGTTGTGCAGATTGATATATTTTGTACATAAATGCATAGTCAGTATAGATCTTATAAAAAAAGTTAATATAATTCAGTAATTTGTTAAAATTTATAAGACTTTTGCATATAAGATTAGCCTTAATTGACAGCGCAGGATTAGAGCCTCTATTTGTTTGACTAGATATGGCGATGTATAAGTCTTGGTGCATCAGTGTGCCTTAATGTGTGAGAATAGACTATGAGCTCTGATATTTCTGAAAATACATCATTATATGCTGTAGTTTACTACGAGATAAAAAAGAAAATTGAGCTTGGAGAGTATGTGTCCGGACAGAAGCTTCCAACTGAAAGGGAGCTTGCCAATATGTTCGGAGTCAGTCTCATAACAATAAGAAGAGCTATTCAGGAGCTAACTGACGAGGGCTTTATCATCAAGGTGCAGGGACGTGGCACCTTTGTTGAGCATCAGAAGCTGCAAAGATGCATAGACAGAGATTTTCAGATTTTAGGTTTTACCATAACCTGTCAGCTCAACGGTGTTAAAGCTTCAACACAGATACTCAATAGAGGTATAGCTGGAGCTAACAGCAAGGTCAGCAGGGCTCTTGGTGTTGATATAAAAAGTCCTACTATTTATCTTGAGCGTGTGTGTCTTGCAGATAATGTACCAATCATGCTTGAAAAGGGCTGGTTTTTACCTGAATTTGATTTTATGAAAGATGAGGAGCTTGAAAACAGCTCTATTATTAAAACTCTTGCATCTCATGGCGTGTATATTGATTCGGCAAGTGACAATATAATAGAGGTGGGCAGGGCTGACGCCATAGTTTCACGCTCGTTAAAGCTAGGCAAGGGCGAGCCTATTTTTATCATAAGTTCAGTTTTAAATGATAAAAGTGGCAGAAAAATCTACCTGTCAGTTGAGTATATTGCAGGCAACCGCTTTAGATTGAAACTATAGAACACCAATGCAACTAAAATTTTAAAATATGACTTAAAAAGAGTTTTATCCTGAATCTGTAAAACTCTTATCATCTATAAGTTATCCTACCATATTCTCAATTGGCCTCTGATAGTACCAATATGTTTAGAGATTATACCTCGCTAGTTGTTTGTTATGCTGCTCGTAAAGAGTTTTAACCTCTCTTGCCGGCAGTAAAGGTTCAGCAGCGCGGGCAAGTTTATCCACCTTAGATGAATTTTTTCTTTAAAGTACCATCCTCAAGAATTGTAAAGTAATTATGACGGATCAGTGTTTCTGTCAGAATCTTAAACATAATCGGATCTGCAAATTCAGGAGAATTTTGATACATCAGATGGCAGGGATTTGGCTGATTCAATGCATCTGGCAATAAATGTATCAATGTTGATTGTGCCATCATCCATCTGCTTTAGAGTTGCTACACCCACAAGATAGCGTACCAATGATGGTCTTATGCTTCTTGAGAGAATTAAAAACTCACTAAAGCCATCACCTGATATATACAGCATCTTGTCATTTTCTGTGATGTAGCCAAGCTTTATAAAAGTATCTATGTAAACCTCTATAAGGCTATCAAGAGACTGCTCTGAGACAGGAGCATAGAGCTCATGGCGCAGGAAATAAAAGAGAGATCTTGTATGTATATTGACGTCTTTTCTTAGAATATGACCATGACGTATTAGGATGTTGGCTACTAAAGCCGGCAGGGCAAACAGATGCAGAATATTATTTCTGAAAATACATAAGCTGCATGGTCTGACCGTTTGACGGACGCACAAACTTGAGATCTCCTACATCATAGGTATGGAATTTATTTAATTCAAGAGCCTGACGGATGAGAGTATTTACGTTAAGATCCTGTGGCAGTGATTTGTGACGGGCCGGATCGCATTTTAAGACCTCAAGGAACAGATTGATACAGCGGCGCAGAACATTCATGCTGACAGTTCTGTCTTCATCGTGAATCAGAGCTAAGGCGCACAGATTGATACCATTTACTGTTGCAGAATCATTTAATTTTATAATGATCTCACGTGAGAGGAGATTTACTGTTGAGTGCAGCCAGTCAGGACGTCTTAGTCCTGTAGGATCGATATCATCTTTCCATGTAGGCACATGATTTTGTAAAAACTTTGGAACAATAATTGGCTCGCCAAAAGTTACATAGCCACGTCCGTAGTAGCGCAGGCGTTTGAAGATACCAAGCAGATCCCAGGCACTTTCTTTTTGCTTTTTAATACCACCAAGCTCTCTCATGTATGAGCCAACTTCCATAACATGCTCATAACCAAGATAGGTAGGCACAAAGGCTATAGGTCTTTCTATGCCACGAAGCTGTGCTTGTACAGTCATGGAGACCATACCTGTTCGTGGAGGCAGGGTTCTGCCTGTACGTGAACGTCCTCCCTCAATGAAAAATTCTGTGGCATAGCCTCTTTCAAAGAGAATAAGCAGATATTCTCTGAACATGGCTGTATAGAATTTATCACCCTTCATCTTGCGACGTATGAAGTATGAACCGCAGCGGCGGATCAAAGGGCCTACAGGGAAAAAGTTTAAATTGTCACCAGATGCTACCTGTGGCAGAGGCAGGCCTTCATGGAAAATAACAAATGACAGCAGAATATAGTCCATGTGACTTCTGTGACATGGAATATAGATTATTTCATGACCGCTTTGTACCAGATCTCTTACTCTTTGAGCACCACGTATGGTCTGACCGTGATAGATGCGATGCCATAACAGGGATATAACTGAATTAATAAATTTCAAAAGAGGATATCTGGTATCAGCTACCATGACTTTGAAGATGTGCAGGGCAGTATGCTCAAGCTCTTCATAGCTTTTTCCGCTTCTTGTCATCTCCTCCCTGATGGCAACCACTGTGCCAGGACGCTTTAAAAGCTCCTGTATAAGTACTCTTCTGTTAGGAAAAGCCTTGCCTACAACAGCACGGGCCTTTTTTAAAAAGTACAGCGCAAGTCGTCTATTGATAATGGCCCAGTTCTTATTGACCATCTTGTGTTTAAGAGCCCTGGCTGATATTGGATCAATAAGAATGGTACAGTTGTCGCGTCCTGCAAAGGTTAGTGTCAGAAACTTGCGCCATGATGGAGTAGGTGCATCCACACCGCGGATGGCAAGTCCTTCATAACTTGGGTTTCTTGACCATAAAATAGTAACAGGAATGATCTGTATGTCCTCATCTCCCTCAAGTACATTAACCCATTCCTGAAAACGTATGGAGGCATCTACAATATGAGCCTTGGATCCAAAGAGACTTGGGCGCCTTAGATAGGCTGTACGATGCAGTTTTTTTCCATGCAGATACAGAGGTTCAAAAGGGGATGGCAGGCCAAGACTGTTGGTAAGACGCTCAAGAGTTAACATATTGCCAAGAGATGATGAGACCATAGCATAGACTATAGGCTTGCTCTTCGATATTAAGACTCTTTAATGGCTCAAACGGTACAGGATTACAATTGGCAGTAAGCCTGATTGGCCAGTAGAAAAAGTAGCGCAGAAATTTATTTACTATAGACATGGCTCATCTCTTTATCTCATCACGTCTTAATTATAGTTTCTAAATATATAAATGGGGATTTTTCATTCTAAAAAGTGGCTTTTGAATT